>CAZRFT010000293.1:0-5414 GCA_964599255.1 uncultured Neptunicoccus sp.
GTTTTTTGTCGTCGTTGGCCAACCTGAAGGTTTGGACGCAAACTAGGGATAAAGAACAAAACAAGAAACCCCTCGCAGAATCGGGAGGTTCTATGCTATCCCTTGTGGTATGCGGCAGGACAATCACAAGATAGAGCAGAAAGCACCTGAAATTCGTCAACTCGACGAAACGGCGCAAAATCGAATTGCTGCCGGAGAGGTTGTTGAGCGCCCTGCGTCAGCTCTGAAAGAACTCGTTGAAAATGCGCTCGATGCCGGTGCCACTCGGATAGAGATTGCGATAGCCGATGGCGGCAAAACCCTTATTCGTGTCGTAGATGATGGCCATGGGATTTCTGAATCCCAATTGCCGCTTGCAATGTCGCGGCACGCAACAAGTAAAATTGATGGCTCTGACTTGGTCAATATCCTCACTTTTGGATTTAGGGGCGAGGCGCTTCCATCCATGGGGGCTGTTGGGCGTTTGACGATTTCATCTCGGCAACGTGGTGCGGCGTCTGGTGCGTCTCTTTCGGTTTCTGGTGGTGCAATCGGTTCAGTTGAACCAAAGGCAATGAACGAGGGAACAATCGTTGAGCTACGCGATTTGTTTCATGCCACACCAGCGCGACTAAAATTTTTGCGGACCGATCGCGCTGAAATGCAAGCCATCGTCGATGCCGTAAAACGCCTTGCAATGGCGGAACCGGCTGTTGGGTTCGTGCTGCGGGATGTTTCGGGAGGTGGTTCAAAGGAAGTCTTGCGATACTCCGCAGATCAAGGGGCGCTTTTTGATGCACTAGCCACGCGTTTAAAAAGTGTATTGGGCGCGGATTTCATGGACAATGCGTTGAAAGTTGAAGCCCATCGCGACGGAATTCAGCTAGCCGGATTTGCAAGCTTGCCGACTTATTCCCGTGGGAATGCGCAGCAGCAATTTCTTTTCGTGAACGGGCGACCAGTTAAGGACAAGGTTTTGATTGGAGCATTGCGGGCATCCTATATGGACGTGCTTCACTCTGGGCGCTTTCCCGTCGTCGCGCTGTTTTTGGATGCGCCAGTTCAAATTGTTGATGTCAATGTTCATCCAGCTAAATCCGAAGTACGTTTCAAAGATCCAGGGATTGTTCGCGGGCTTATCATTTCTGCGATCAAACATGCATTGGCAGAAGGTGGGCATCGCACTTCTTCCACAATTTCAGGTGCGACCTTGGGCGCATTCACCCCAGAACAGCCATCTGCGCGCATCTATCAAATGGAAGATCGCATCCAGCCCATGAGACCGACGCATCAACGGGGATTTGCGGAAACTCAAGATGTCTTTTCAGGACGCGTTGAATCGCATGACGAAATTGCACCGACTGATGCACCTCTTGGTGCCGCACGTGCGCAGCTTCATGAAAACTACATCATCGCCCAAACGGACGAAGGTATGGTGATTATCGATCAGCATGCCGCGCATGAGCGTTTGGTCTATGAAAAGCTAAAGACGCAGATAGCTGAAAATGGCGTGGTGCGCCAAGCCCTTTTGATTCCAGAAATAGTAGAATTGTCAGAACAAGATTGCGCGACTTTATTGGATGCCGCTGATACATTCGCGCAATTCGGGTTGATCGTCGAAAGTTTCGGCAAAAACGCCATTGCCGTTCAAGAGGTGCCAGCCGTTTTGGGTGAGGTGAATGCCACAGAAATGCTCAAGGATATTCTAGATGAATTGTCAGAGCACAATACATCCACTGAAATTCAAACGCGCATAGAGGTAATCTTATCGCGCGTGGCATGTCATGGGTCCATTCGATCGGGGCGACGGATGCGCGCCGAAGAAATGAATGCTCTGTTACGGGAAATGGAAGCAACTCCGAATTCTGGGCAATGCAACCACGGTCGGCCGACCTATGTGAAACTTGCATTGAAAGACATTGAAAAGCTTTTTGGACGACGATGATACAAATAGGCGAACTAACTTTGAATTTTAACGATCCGCTGACGCTGGCGCTGACCATCGGCGGGGTCATTTTGCTGCTTATATTAGTCTTGATGATTTTTGCGATGCGCAACGCTTCTCGTGCAGCTCAGGCGGCACAGCCGATGGCGGAACAGATGGGCATGATGGGCGAGCATCTTAAGAACTTGTCGGAAAACCAACACGCGCTCGGCGGTGGGTTAAAGGCGGTGTCAGAGGCCCAAGCTGCCGCTCAGGCCCAAATGGTCAACACATTGGAACGGCGCTTAGAAGAGGTGCAGGTCAAAATGGGCGAGTCGCTTCATGGCACAGCGCAAAAAACTGCGCGTTCCCTTGGTGAATTGCAAACAAGGCTGGAAACTATCGACAAGGCGCAGACTAATATCGAAAAACTTTCAGGTGACGTGCTGAGCCTGCAAGACATCCTGTCAAACAAACAAACGCGGGGTGCGTTTGGTGAAATTCAACTCAATGACATTGTGTCAAAAGCGCTTTCTGCCGACGCGTACAGCTTTCAAAGCACGCTTTCTAATGGAAAGCGCGCCGATTGTTTAATCCATCTGCCAAACCCGCCAGGCCCGATCGTGATCGACAGTAAGTTTCCGCTGGAGGCTTTTGAGTCGATTAACGCGGCCAAGACAGATCGCGAAAAACAAGAAGCGGCGCGTGCGTTCAAAACCGCCGTGCGAAAACATGTCAAAGACATCGCGGAGCGCTATATCATCGAAGGTGAAACCGCAGATGGTGCTTTGATGTTTCTTCCCTCTGAAGCGGTCTATGCAGAGCTGCATGCAAACTTCGCAGATGTGGTGCGCGAGAGTTTTGAGGCGCGGGTTTGGATCGTATCCCCAACTACATGTATGGCGACGCTCAATACAATGCGCGCGGTTTTGAAAGACGCGCGAATGAAAGAGCAAGCCGGCGCCATCCGCAAAGAGCTTGCTGCACTTTTCAAAGACGTTGAGCGTTTGGGCGCACGGGTAGACAATCTGGATCGCCATTTCAAATCCGCGACCAAAGATGTCGAAGAAATCAAGATTTCTGCCACCAAAGCGGGCAATCGCGCGATGCGCCTTGACCGGTTTGAATTTGATACAGAATTAGAAGAACCAGCAGAGGTGTTTAAGTTAACCCCAAAAAAATAGTTCCTAGACGTAGGTGATGGCGTCCCGTCGATCTGGGCGATCCAAATGGGGAACTGCGCCATATTGCATCAGATGAAGCTCATCTCCTTCAACCAAAAATTCATGCTGGGAGGTATGCGCAATGCCAGTAAACATGCGCCAGCTTTCTTCCTTGGGTAAATTCAACGCTATATTGGCCAACGATGCGATAACCCCGCCAGAGGATACGACCAACACATGGTCTGCCTGCCGTGCGGCCGCTAAAAGCGCCGATTTCACGCGATTTCTAAATTCAGCGTAGGGTTCTAAATTGTGCCTTTTGGCCAATACATCCCAGTGCTCTACTACCTTTTGAATAAAGGCTGGAAACTCGGTATTTTGCGCTGGCAAGCTATGCCCAAATTCTGTTTCTAGTGCCTTCGCGAGGTCGAAATATTGCATCTCATTGAAACGCGCATCTCGCAAATGATCAAGTGATGCAAAATTGGTTCCATCTGCTGTTTCTTTTTGGCGCTGCATCGTGCCGGACACGATCAATTCCGTCTTCCCCACTTGCTGAAAATACTCACCACTCCAAGCCGCTTGTTGGCGACCCAAATCGGACAAACGGTCATAATCTGCTTCGCTTTTCGCGCCAACATTGGCCTGTCCGTGCCGTATAATTGTAATTTTCTTCATAAAATTGGCGCCAACCTCTTTCAAATAACTTCAGGGGTGATTTATCACCTGCAAGCCTGTCGTGAAAGCGACGAAAACTGTGCCTGAGTGTCGGTTCTTTTCCAATTGGAAAAAGCACTCTATGCTCTAACCAATAAAAACGGGAGCCGTGCGAAATGAGCGACAGAATCACATTTACCTTGGATGGCAAAGAAGTCACCGCCGATGCAGGTGATACGATTTGGGAAGTTGCTAATGGCAAAGGCATAAAAATCCCACATTTGTGCCATTCCGGTGAAAAGGGATACCGCCCGGATGGGAATTGTCGCGCTTGTATGGTGGAAATCGAGGGCGAGCGTACCCTCGCCGCATCTTGTATCCGCACGCCGACCGAAGGCATGGTTGTTACCACCGATAATCCACGTGCCAAGCAAGCGCGCAAGATGGTCATGGAGCTTCTTGTCGCTGACCAACCTGCGCAAGATGTGGCGCATGATAAATCAAGCCATCTTTGGGATATGGCAGAGGCGAATGAGGTTTCTGAAAGCCGTTTTCCCGCATTGGAACAGGATCGAGTTCCTTTACTAGATAACAGCCATGTCGCGATGTCTGTCAATTTGGATGCGTGTATTCAATGTGGTCTATGCGTGCGCGCCTGCCGAGAGGTGCAAGTCAATGACGTGATCGGTATGGCTGGACGTGGTCACGATGCAAAAATTGTCTTTGATATTGACGATGAAATGGGCGCATCAACTTGCGTTGCCTGTGGTGAATGTGTGCAAGCTTGCCCAACAGGTGCCTTGATGCCATCCACCGGCGTTGATGCCAATCAAGTCGGTGACAGCCAAGATTATGACCGCGAAGTACAATCGGTCTGCCCTTTCTGTGGTGTTGGTTGTCAAATCAGCCTGAAGGTTAAAGATAACAAAGTGAAATGGGTCGATGGTATTGACGGGCCCGCAAATGAAAATCGACTTTGTGTGAAGGGTCGTTTTGGTTTTGACTATATCGCGCATCCACATCGCCTGACCAAGCCGTTGATCCGTAAAGAGGGTGCAGAGAAAGGCTTGAACGTCGATCCTGCGAATGTTGGCTCTCATTTCCGCGAAGCGACTTGGGAAGAAGCACTTGATGCTGCCGCCAATGGCCTAAAGGGTCGTGGACGTGAAGTTGCGGGTTTCGGCTCGGCGAAATGCACGAACGAAGAAGCCTATCTTTTCCAAAAATTCATCCGCCAAGGCTTTGGTCACAATAATGTCGATCATTGTACGCGGCTTTGTCATGCGTCATCTGTTGCCGCTCTTCTTGAAAATGTTGGTTCGGGCGCGGTTTCTGCAACTTTTAATGAAATTGAAAACGCGGATGTTGCGATCGTCATTGGTGCAAACCCAATCGAAAACCACCCTGTTGCGGCTACCTATTTCAAACAATTTGCGAAACGTGGTGGCAAGCTGATCGTTATGGACCCACGTGGTGTGGGCTTGCGCCGGTTTGCCTCGCACATGCTTCAATTCCGCCCAGGCGCGGACGTGTCGATGTTGAACGCGATTATGCATGTGATTGTCGAAGAGAAGCTATACGACGAACAATACATCCAAGCGATGACCGAAAACTGGGAAGCGCAAAAAGCGCATCTGAAGGATTTCGCGCCAGAGAAGATGGAAGAAATTTGCGGCATCAAGGCCGACGTT
>CAZRFT010000294.1:0-2046 GCA_964599255.1 uncultured Neptunicoccus sp.
GCGCTTGGCCCGCTTGTAAGGCCACATCATTGTAAATCGTGCGGATCGCGGCGATCCAAGGTGCATCTTCTGGTCCTTCGCGCAGCAAACCCTGCCAAAGACCCAGCGCCATATCTGGCCGCCCTGTTTGTGCCAATAACAGCCCTGAATAGTACCGCGCCTTGGCCAGGCTTGGGTCACGGCTTAATGCGGCGGTCAGCGCCGCTTCCGCCTCTGGGCTGACATAGCCATTAGCCGCGATCACGCGGAACTCGGCTAAGGTTTCAAAATCACTCGCGCCCGCTTCTTCGCCCAGCACGTCGATCAACTGCGCCTGCACAATATGGGCGCGTTTGAAATGCCCCGTATTCGCCTCATGCTGAACCAGCAGCCGAAGCCCTTCGATATCTTCGGGTCTCTCTTCCAAAGCCGCGCGAAGCTGGGCCAGCAATTTTGTGTATTGCGCATCAATCTCTGGCTTGGGCAGATCAACCAGCGCTTCCACCTCTGCTTGGCTTTGCCGATCCAACCGCGCCTCTTGCATCGCTTCCAATCGCGCCGCCAACGGTTGATCGGGCAAATCTGGACGTCCCAATTGCTGATAGCCCAAGAGCGTTGCGGCCAGAGCGATCACTAACAACCCAACCGCCAAACCGCGCATCGGCGCGCCAGCTTGTCCCACCTGCCCTTGCGTCTGTTTATCAGCCGCAAGAAGGCGTCGCGATACTTCCAAACGCGCGGCTTCTGCCTCTTCATCGGTCAAAACACCGCGGGCAAGGTCCTTTTCCACCTCGCGCAATTGCGCTTTGTAAACCGCAATATCCTCTCCCCCCTTTTGGGGGGCAACGGCGGTCCATAGGGGCGCAAGCAAGGTGCAAAGCACGGCCACACTGACTAAAGTGATCACAACGTAAAACATCTCCAAGACCCATAGGCATCTTTCAGTCCCGCCGCTAGTGTTTCCGACATCAACATGTCGCGAAAATCTCCAATTTTGCCGCTAGTCACCACCCCTAAATCCCTTAAAATGGCGACAAGCAGTCCAAGCTAGCCTCGGGGATTCCCATGAAACGTTATTCCGCATTTGCCATCGCCAAAAACGCGCTGACTTTCCATCAAGGATGGGAACGCGCTTGGGCCTCGCCAGAGCCGAAAAAAGAATATGATGTGATCATCGTAGGCGCGGGCGGTCATGGTTTGGCAACCGCCTATTATCTGGGCAAAAACTACGGCATCACCAATATCGCCGTGATCGAGAAGGGTTGGCTTGGCGGCGGCAATACGGGTCGAAACACAACCATTATCCGTTCCAACTACCTTCAAGATCCATCCGCTGTGATCTATGAAAAGGCGCGATCGCTCTATGAGAATTTGAGCCAGGACCTCAACTACAACGTCATGTTCTCACCTCGCGGCGTGATGATGCTCGCGCAAACCGAACATGAAATTCGCGGCTATCAGCGCACCGCACATGCCAATAGCCTTCAAGGCGTCAAAACCGAATTCATCGGGCCAGAGCGTGTGAAGGAGCTTTGCCCTATTATCGAGCTGTCTGGCCCACGCTACCCTGTTTTGGGTGCCTTATGGCAAGCACGCGGCGGTACAGCCCGTCATGACGCGGTCGCATGGGGCTATGCCCGCAAATGTTCTGAAATGGGCATGGATATCATTCAGAAATGCGAAGTCACAGGTGTGACCAGCACGGGTGGCAAAGTCACGGGCGTCAACACGACCAAAGGCACGATTAAATGTAAAAAGCTCAGCATCGTGGTCGCGGGTCATTCAGGCCAATTGGCCGATAAGGCAGGCTTCCGTTTGCCGGTTGAATCTGTCGCACTTCAGGCGCTTGTTTCAGAACCGATTAAACCTTGTATGGATGTGGTTGTCATGGCCAACACGGTGCATGGCTATAGGAGCCAATCAGACAAGGGTGAAATGGTCATCGGCGGCGGTGCGGATGGGTTTAAAAACTACACCCAGCGCGGCTCTTTCCATCATTTGGAAGAAACCGTGCGCGCCTTGATCGAGACCTTCCCGATCATCTCGCGTCTTAAAATGCTGCGCCAC
>CAZRFT010000295.1:0-3060 GCA_964599255.1 uncultured Neptunicoccus sp.
AGCTTTATATGCCGCCAATAGATCATCCATGGAGTTGATTGGGCTGTCTTTTCCAACAACAAGCGCTGCGTAGTCACCGATAGTGCCCGCAACCAAAGTCAGGTCAGAGAAGTTATATGGGAAAACGCCAGTAAGCGAGCGAATCACGATCGGTGTAGAGTTCACCATCAAAGTGCCGTGCTGGCTATCGGCGTTTTCAATCAAGAAACCAATGGCTTTACCGCCGCCGCCGCCAGACATGTTTTCATAAGATGCAGAACCAACAAGGCCCGCATTGGTAAGCGCTTCACCTGTGCCGCGTGCTGTGCCATCCCAGCCACCGCCTGCACCACCAGGTATTAGAAAGTGGATGCTGTCGACCACTTGATGGCCGTCAGAAAATGCTGGCGCGCCGAAAGAAAGCGTTGCCGCTGTCGCTGCAATCAGCATGCGACGTGTCATGTTGAATTTTGTCATAAAGTTCCTCCCATTTGACAAAAGCAGAATCGACTGCTCTTGATGAGTGAAGCTCAGTTTCCTGACACGAGCCTGTCACATTGGGAAAAAGTTTATGCGGCTTTTGCTGATCGAAGATAACCCAGAACTTGCGCGCGCAACTGTCGAAAGATTACAGTTGGATGGGCATGCCGTGGATCATGCCAAGGACCTTTCATCGGCCCATGATTTAGTCGCAGTCACCCTCTATGACCTTGTTTTACTTGATATAATGTTACCAGACGGTGACGGGCGTAGTTTTCTAAAAGAGCTTCGTCGCGGCGATGATGCAATCCCTGTCATTGCCGTCACAGCACGTTCGCAGGTGGCGGATCGGGTCGGCCTTTTGGACCTAGGGGCGGATGACTATATCACCAAACCTTTTGATTTTTCGGAGCTTCAGGCACGGATTCGCGCTGTGCTGCGCAGACGTGGTGGCGCAGCCTCAAACATAGCATCCATCGGCGATCTGAAATTTGACCGCCTTGCAGGAACGCTTTCAGGTAAATCGGGCGAGATCGAATTGCGCAATAAAGAGCTTCGGTTGTTGGAGGTTTTTACAGACAGCCCCAATGTTATTTTTGGGAAACCACAGCTTGTCGATCATCTATTCTCATTCTCCGATGATGTGTCAGAAAACGCGATAGAGGTTTATGTGGGCCGTCTGCGTAAACATCTCGAAGGCAGCACGGTCAGCATAAAAACCGTGCGCGGGGTTGGCTATAAGTTGGAAGTCGAAAATGGGTGACGTGAAAACATCCGGTTCGCTACGGCTTCGGCTTGTGGCAATTCTGATCGCCACCGGCGCGGTGATGGCGTTAATGCTTGTTTTAGTTTTCCAAACTTTCGCTAAGCAAATTGCGACCGATGCTCAGGACAGCCAATTGCTTGCTTCAGCTACGTCAATTCTTGAATCGGCAACCCTGGACGATGGCGAATTGCTGGTCGACATCCCCTATTCAGCTTTGTCTATGCTCGGCTTTGTGAGCGAGGATCGGGTTTTCTATCACATCGCCCTGAACGACGAATTCCTTAGCGGCTACGAGGATTTGGTGTCGCTGCCCCTTCAAGAAGAAACGGCGTTTAAAACCGCAGCGCATCTCGGTGCAGAAGTACGTATTGTTTCGACCTCTCGTTTGGTGGGAACGGGTGCTAATTCGTCGACCCTGTCTGTTTCGGTTGCCCAGACCCAAGACGGCATTGAACAAAGGCTCGCCGTAATCTACCGACGCGCAATTGGTATAGGGTTGGGGTTCTTCGTCATCGCAAGTTTGCTTTCATTTTTTGTATCTTACCGCGTATTGCGTCCCCTTGAACGGTTGGCGGTATCTGTCCAAAGACGCGGCCCAGGCGATCTTACCCCGATCAGACAGGTTGTTCCTGACGAAATGGCATCGCTTGTTGGATCGCTCAACGCATTCACATCCCGCCTGCGTCGTGCATTGTCGAGTTCTGAGGAATTCATAACCGAAGCCGCGCACCGCATACGAACACCGCTTGCAACAGTGCGAACACAGGCAGAGCTATTGATCAGGCGATCAAAGAACAGCAAAAATCGGCAAACCTTACGCAGTCTAATTCAAGCGGTAGATGAAACAAGCCGCACATCCAGCCAATTGCTTGACCATGCAATGGTAAACCTGCGTAGTGACGCACTGAAAAAGTCAAAGGTAAACTTAGCAGAGTTTGTTCAAGAATTGGTCGATCGTATCAAACCCATCGCAGAACTGCGCGACATCGATATTAAAGTTCAAACGAGAACGAGTAAAATCTTATGGGCTGATCCGGTATTGTTAGAACGCGCCTTCAGCAACATTCTGGACAATTCCCTAAAATACTCACCCGAGGAAAGTGAAATAATCATTGCTGTTAAGGAGCATGCCAACACGATCGAAATTTCAGTTTCAGACCAAGGCAGTGGTTTTCCAAAAGAAAAAGACATACTGCTCGATCGCTTCCAGCGCGGCATAGCCGCCCAAGGTACTGTCGGCTCTGGACTGGGACTAACCATCGCACGCGATGTCGTGGCTGTCCACGATGGTCAAATAGAACTTAAAAACAAAAAGGGCGGTGGCGCATGCGTTTCCATTTTATTGCCAGTTTAATTACATTCCTTCTCGCGTTCGCAGAGTTAGCTTCGGCCTACGATGTCGAAGAAGATGTGTTTTTTCCCGTGGACGAACCCACCGCAACCATAACCATTTTATCAACAGCTGATCGCGCACTCTTTGCTCCAATTATTCGGTCGTTTCAAAATGAAAATCCAACCGTGGCTGTGCGATATATCATCACCGGCAGCAGTGAGATAATGAAAGCGATTGTAGAAGAAGGTGAAGTCTTTGACCTCGTTGTTTCTTCTGCAATGGACCTGCAAACCAAACTCGCAAATGACGGCTTTGCCCGCGCCTATCAGTCTGATCTAACAGCATCCCTGCCAAATTGGGGCAAGTGGCGCGACAGTGTGTTTGCTTTCACACAAGAACCAGCGGCAATCGTCTTGTCAGCAAAAGAGTTCGAAGGCCAAGAGATTCCAACATCTCGTGAAACATTGTTGGAACTATTGCGAAAAAACCCCGACCGCTATCA
>CAZRFT010000296.1:0-1141 GCA_964599255.1 uncultured Neptunicoccus sp.
AAAGCCGCGTGTGGTACCAGCAGGCGTGCCAAGGCGGATACCCGATGTCACGGTTGGCTTTTCAGGATCGAAGGGGACGCCGTTTTTGTTCGTGGTGATATGCGCACGACCGAGTGATTTTTCGGTCTCGTTCCCCTTCACGCCTTTGGGGCGTAGATCAACCAGCATCACATGGGTGTCGGTGCCGCCCGTGACGATGTCCAAGCCGCCCTTCATCAACTGATCAGCCAGCGCCACCGCATTGGCGCGCACTTGCTTTTGATATTCCTTGAACTCAGGACGCAGCGCCTCGCCAAAAGCAACTGCCTTGGCTGCGATCACGTGCATCAAGGGTCCACCTTGGATGCCTGGGAAGATCGCAGAGTTCACTTTCTTCGCGATCTCCTCGTTATTCGTCACGATCATCCCGCCGCGTGGACCGCGCAGGGTCTTGTGCGTCGTCGTCGTCGCGACATCGGCATATGGGAAGGGGCTGGGGTGTTCACCTGCCGCAACCAAACCTGCAAAATGCGCCATATCGACATGCAGATATGCGCCGACCATATCCGCGATTTCGCGCATCCGTTTAAAGTCGATTTGACGCGGAATTGCAGAGCCGCCTGCGATAATCATCTTTGGCTGATGTTCCTTGGCCAAGGCTTCCACTTGGTCATAGTCAAGCTGGCTGTCTTGTTTGCGCACGCCATATTGGATCGCGTTAAACCACTTACCCGATTGGTTTGGCTTGGCACCGTGGGTCAAATGGCCGCCTGCATCCAAGCTCATCCCTAGAATCGTATCACCGGGTTGTAGCAATGCTTGGAATACGCCCTGGTTCGCCTGGCTGCCCGAGTTCGGCTGCACATTGGCAAACTCACAACCAAAGAGTTGGCACGCCCGTTCAATCGCGAGGTTCTCTGCCACATCCACAAATTGGCAACCGCCATAATAGCGCCGCCCTGGGTAGCCTTCGGCATATTTATTGGTCATCACAGAGCCTTGCGCCTGCATCACCGCCTTGGAGACGATATTCTCTGATGCAATCAGCTCAATCTCGTCGCGCTGGCGCCCAAGCTCCGCCTCTATCGCCTCAAATACCGCCGCATCACGCGTCGATAAATCCTCACTAAAAAAATCTCTCTTACTCATCTCTTATGGGTCC
>CAZRFT010000297.1:0-4184 GCA_964599255.1 uncultured Neptunicoccus sp.
ATCTTGCGGTCTTGGTCACTGGTTAAAATCGGTACAACGAGCGCGCAAAAGAAACTGTTCTTCAATCTCCGCAAGGCTAAAAATAAAATTGGTGCCTTGGAAGACGGCGAGTTGCGTCCAGAAAACGTCAAGAAGATCGCGAATGATCTGAACGTGACAGAAGACGAAGTGATTTCCATGAACCGACGTATGTCGGGTGGGGATGCAAGTCTGAACGCGCGTATTGGCGATGGCGAAGACAGCACCGCAGAATGGCAGGACTGGTTGGAAGATGAAACCGCCAACCAAGCAGCCGATTATGAACGCTCTGAAGAGCTGGAAAAACGCCGCGCGATGATGATTGAGGCGATGGAAGTCCTGAACGATCGTGAAAAGGATATCCTTGCCAAGCGCCGCCTGCAAACCAAGGCGATGACCTTGGAAGAGCTATCTGAGGTTTACAATGTGAGCCGCGAGCGGATCCGTCAGATCGAAGTGCGCGCTTTTGAAAAATTGCAAGAGCGCATGCGCGAGATGGCCAAAGATAGCGGCATGCTCGAAAGCGCATAAGCCCCACAACATATTCCAAAAGCCGCCCGCCCCCATGCTTGGCGGCTTTTTTTATGTCTGACCTTTGCAAGGGCCACAAACGCGCTAAACTGACCCCAAGCAAAGGGAGTTTATCATGGCGAAAGTGAATTGGGGAATTTTGGGGGCTGCGAAGTTCGCGCGTGAACATATGGCGCCCGCAATCCAGGCCGCACGTGGTGCACGGCTTTATGGTTTGGCGTCTAATGGCCGTCAGCCGCCCGAAGATTTTGCACCCTACCAACCCGATCTAAAAACCTTTGATAATTATGAAGCCTTGTTGGCCGATCCTGATGTGGATGCGGTTTATATCCCGCTGCCCAATCATTTGCATGTTGAGTGGACGTTAAAGGCGCTGGATGCAGGCAAACATGTGCTGACCGAAAAGCCAATTGCCATGAGGGCAGATGAAATTGATGCGCTGATTGCCAAGCGGGATGAGACAGGATTGATCGCGTCTGAGGCGTATATGATTGTGCATCACCCCCAATGGCAACGCGCCAAACATCTGTTGGAAGATGGGGCAATCGGGACGCTTATCCATGTGGATGGTCATTTTTCTTATGACAATTCAGCCGATGTATCGAACATTCGCAACCGCCCAGAAACTGGCGGCGGGGGTATTCCAGATATTGGCGTTTATACCTATGGCGCGACGCGTTGGATGACGGGCATGGAGCCTTTGGAAATTACCCATGCCGATGTGACATTTGAAAATGGTGTTGATGTGATTGCGCGCGTGGCCGCTCAATTTGAGGGGTTCAGCGCGCATTGGATCAATTCCATGCGTATGATGGACTATCAGGAAATGCGCTTTGTTGGGGACAAGGGCGTGTTGCGATTGACCGCGCCCTTTAACCCGTTGGTTTATGCAGAGGCGGAGATTTTGCTTCACCAAGGGGGCGGTGCCGTGCGCAAAGAAAGTTTCCCAGGTGTAAATCACTATGTCGAGCAGGTGCAGAATTTCGGCGCCGCCATACACCAAGGGGCGCCCTATCCTTGGACGTTGGAAGACGCCAAGGGCACGCAGGCGATGATCGATGCGGTTTTCGCAGTTGCGCGGGGCTAAAATACTTTCAAATACAGCGCAGTTTGTTAGTTTAGGGACGACTAAGAGGAGGTTTTGATGGGTAAACCGATCAAAAACATCACCATCGTTGGTGGGGGAACAGCGGGTTGGATGACAGCGGCTTTGCTAAATGCGCGGCTGAGCCATGGTCGGGGACCAGATGCGCCAAAGATTACGGTGGTTGAATCTCCTGATATTCCGACCGTTGGGGTGGGCGAGGCAACGGTTCCAAACATGCCGCGCACCTTGCAAGAGATCGGAATCGACCAGGAAACTTTTTTCAAAGAATGTAATGCCTCTTTCAAGCTCGGTGTTCTTTTTGGGGGATGGAATGTCGATAACGATGGGAACAAGATCGACTACATTAACCCCTTTGGCGGGGGAAAATTCCTTAACGGCTTTGGCACGGGTGAGTATTTTCGAAAATATGGCGGCGGCGGGCTAAGTTACACAGCAACGATCTGCCCTGCAGCGGCACTTTATGAGTTGGGGAAAGGCCCAGGTCAGGCGTCGCAAGAGGGGCTTCATCCAGCGGTTGGGTACGCTTATCACCTAGATGCGGGGCTTTTTGCAAAGTTATTGCAAAGGCATGCAACCGAACGTGGTGTTACCCATATTTTAGATAATGTTGTGTCGGTCGAACAGGACGCGCGCGGCAATATTTCTCAGCTTAACTTGCAAGAGCATGATCCGCATCCCGTAGAGCTTGTTGTTGATTGCACAGGCTTCCGCGGCTTGATCATCAACGAGATGCTCGACCAGCCCTTTATCGATTATTCGAAATATCTTGCAAACGACCGCGCCATGGCGGTGCAAATTCCGCATCCGCATGAGCATCATATCGATAGCGTTACCAAGGCAACGGCATTAGGTGCAGGCTGGAGTTGGCGTGTGCCGCTTTATAACCGAATTGGCACGGGCTATGTTTTCTCTTCCGCGCATCGCACAGATGAGGAAGCACGGGATGAGTTCTGTGCATTCTTGGGCGATCAACGTCCCAAAGATGCCGAGCCGCGTGTAATCCCGATGCGCATCGGGCGCAATGAACGAGCATGGGTCGGCAATTGTATCGCGATGGGGCTGTCGGGTGGGTTTATTGAACCCTTGGAATCGACAGCCATCCATATGATTGATCAGGCCATCAGATGGCTAACAGGCAATTTCCCCGATCAGGATTTCCCTGATCCCGTGGTGAACCGTTTTAACAAGTTGATGGCGAAACTTTATGATGAAGTGCGGGATTTCATTTGCCTTCACTATGCATTGGGCAACCGCACGGATGATCAATATTGGATCGATGCGCGTAAATTGGATGTGCCCGATAGTTTGGCTGAAAATCTGGAATTGTGGAAATATCGCCTGCCGCTACCCGAAGATTTAGAATTTGCCTCACTATTCCCGGCAACGACCTACGAAGTCGTGCTGTTGGGTAAACGTGTTTATGAAACGGGGTTTGGAAAAGATAAATTCATTGAAAACCCGGCGCTGAGCCCAGAGCCCTGGCGGCAATATCTTCAAGAGTTTGTGGGGCAAATGGAGAAATTTGCCCCTGCGATGTCGGACCATCGGGATCTGTTGAACAAGTTGCGTGGGGAAGTTTCACAGGTTGGGATGCCAGAATTTTCCATGGGACCAGGACCCACGATTGGCATGGCGCCAAGCGGAAATAAGATGTCGGCCAAGTTAGATCTTGGGGATTTGTCGAACCGAATGAAATCCACAGAGGAAGAAGCGGGGCTGCTTTAATCCTCCATCGTTTCCAGCTCATCGATCATTGAGCTGATGAGGTTTAGACCCTTGTCCCAGAATTTCGGATCAGAGGCATCCAAGCCAAAGGGTGCCAGCAGCTCCTTGTGATGCTTAGAGCCGCCTGCGCTGAGCATATCGAAATATTTCGACTGGAAATCGGCATCGCCCTCTTCATAGACAGCATAAAGCGCGTTTACCAAACCATCCCCAAACGCATAAGCGTAGACATAGAAGGGGGAGTGGATGAAATGCGGGATATAAGTCCAGAAAGTTTCATACCCATCCATGAATTCAAAGACGGGACCAAGGCTTTCGCCCTGAACTGACATCCAAATTTCGTTGATCTGATCTGGTGTCAGCTCGCCATCCGCACGCGCGGCATGGAGTTTGCATTCGAAATCATAAAACGCAATTTGGCGCACGACGGTGTTGATCATGTCTTCGACCTTGCCTGCAAGCAGACGTTTGCGCGCGGCCTTATCAGGGGCGGCATCGAGAAGCTTGCGGAACGTCAGCATCTCGCCAAACACACTTGCTGTTTCTGCCAGAGTCAGAGGCGTTGACGATAAAAGCTCG
This sequence comes from uncultured Neptunicoccus sp., assembly GCA_964599255.1. Taxonomy (GTDB): domain Bacteria; phylum Pseudomonadota; class Alphaproteobacteria; order Rhodobacterales; family Rhodobacteraceae; genus Amylibacter. Next base: position 3,962 of record CAZRFT010000297.1, read on the forward strand.
CCCTGATCAGCGGCAAGGACTTGGTGCACACCGTGGCCAAGTTCATGGGCGAGCGTCATCACATCGCGCTGTTTGCCCATGTAGTTAAGCATGACATATGGGTGGACATTGGTGACCGTGGGATGGGCGAAGGCGCCCGGTGCTTTACCTGGTTTCACGCCCGCATCGATCCAACCCTTGCTAAAGAAGGGTGCTGCGAGTTCAGACATCTTTGGATCAAAAT
>CAZRFT010000298.1:0-1409 GCA_964599255.1 uncultured Neptunicoccus sp.
TGGCCGAGCGGTAGTTTCACCGCTTTTTCGGTTTTCTTATTCACTATTCTGCCTCTACCCTGCGCCGTTGTTCGGCGTCATTTGAGGCCAACATGAGTCAAAGCAGATTCGCGGTCAATTTATTTTTTGGAATCAATCACTTAGCTTTTTCGACCCCATACAAGATATTGTGTATGGGTTTGAAGGAACGTCTATGATGTGGGGTTACGCCAAGATTTTGAAGGGCTAAGTGATGCATTTTTGTCCCATATCCTGCATTGGTTTCCCAACCATAGCCAGGATATTTTTTGGACAATTCCAACATCTGTCGATCACGCGTCACCTTGGCAACAATAGAGGCTGCCGCAATTGAAAGTGATTTGCTGTCCCCTTTGACAACGCTGGTTGCCGGACAAACAAGGTTTTGGGGAATTTTGTTACCGTCGATCAACGCATGATCGACGGCGCCCAACCCCTCTATCGCCAGTCGCATGGCCTTCAAGGAGGCTACAAGAATATTGGTTTGGTCGATCTCTTCGACCTCTATATCCACAATCTGAACCTCTGCCGATGCCATGATCAATGGGAATAATTCCTCGCGTTTGGCCGCTGTAAGCTTTTTGGAATCATCCAACCCTTGGGGGATGTTATCGGGGTTGAGGATCACAGCGGCGGCGGTCACGGGGCCCGCCCAAGGCCCACGACCTACCTCGTCAACGCCTGCAATGCGAATGGGTCCTAAGGCGCGTTCAAGTTCAAAATCTGCCATATCCATCACGCTAAATGAACGAGGCTTTGTGCGAAACAAAAAACGACCTCTAGAGGTAGGACAAATCCCCTAGAGGCCGCTTTGTCGGTGCCTGCTCGATTTTAGCGATAGATTAAGATCGGGCGTGCTTTGCGCCCTGACCATCTATCATGGCGCACCGTGCCATTTTTCGCGATGTCATATCCGGCACGTTCTAAGCAGCGCGCGCGGTAGGCATCTTTGATTTTATTTCCGACTGTAACTTGGCGTTTACATTGCTGAGGCAAGGGCAAGTCATGGACGACTGGTTGTGTTTTGTAGCCGTGATCATGGGCGTGGTTCGACCCGTGTTTGTGGAAGTGACGCCCAAGATTATCGTGGCGATGCAGATAGCCTGTGGCGTTATTTTGTTCAGCCTCGATTGCGGCGCGTCTGCGATCATCTTTGCGATCTTTGGCGAGTTTATAAATGACTGCACCACCTAGAAGCAGCGTTGCTAGCTCGCCGCCCGTTAGCTCTGCTTTGGCTGGTGTGCTGAGCGAAGTCGCGGCAATTGCTGCGACAAGTGTTGTCGAAATTGTTTTTACGATTGTCATTAGACATCTCCTTAGTTGGTGTGACGGGTGAGCGTCTTGGAGATGAATTTGTGCAAAGGGCCCATGTTAATCAAAAACGCCGACCT
>CAZRFT010000299.1:0-2956 GCA_964599255.1 uncultured Neptunicoccus sp.
CTATTGGCGAACACCTTGCGGCCGTTGACCGCGTCGCCTGCTGAACCGGTCAACGCATCCGAGACCGCACCATCAGAGAAGGCAACTTTTTGTGGGGTGACATCTGCCGCTATCGCAACAGACGCGCACATTATCAGGCCTACGCCATATCCAATCGCTTGGTTCATAACCCCTCCCTAGGTCGATTCCGTGCCTTGGTTAGAAGTACACTACGGTACACCTGCAATTTCTTGCAACAACAAATTCGCTTTTATGAATTTTTTCATATGTTCGCTGTCGCAGAAAATTTTGAAATTTTATTTCGCTACCGCAGAATTTTATCCCTTCTGTTCCGCGAACTTTCGGGCGTGATACTTTTGAAACGGCTCGTCGCCAAGATACCCCTCTTCGACGACCCAGGTTAGCATGTTCAACGTCGTCCACCGCCCAAAAGACCCTGGCATATGAGCGACCGCCGCTTGCGTGGCAACGGCATCCTGAGGCACTTCGGTTGGGAAAAAGTAAATACTAGGCGTAAACAATGCGCCCCACCGTTTGACCATGTCTTTTTCTGGCAGAGTTGTGCCGTCGAAGTCAGTAACTTCGACATCTCCGAACATATTGATCTGCACGACAAAGAAGTTCTCGGTGATAAAATCGTGAATTGCGGGAACAGGGAACACTTCTTCATGCATCTTGGTGCAATAGATACAGCCGCGCTGCTCGACCATGACCATAAGCCGCTTGCCTTCGGCATTTGCTTCTTCCAGGTCTTCACGCAAATCTTTGAATGTGTCGCGCATCCACGGGGTTTTGTGCAGACCGTCGTCGCCAATCTCTGCGGCAACAACCGCCCCACCCCAGATCACAACCACCAAACCTAACAGGAAACGTTTCATCGCAAGTCCTCCATTATCCAATCGTGGCGAACCACGGAATATGTCTCAGCATCCATTCGGCAATGACGTTCACCGAATTCGTCGCAATCAAAAGACCAAACACGACCAGCAAAACCCCGGTGATCTTCTCGACCGTTCCAAGATGTTTTCGGAACTTTGACATCCACCGCATGAATGGCCCGACAAACAAAGCCGCAAGCACGAATGGCGCGGTCATCCCGATCCCATACGCAAAGAGCAAACTGGCCCCATGCGATGCTGTTTCTTGACCGGCAGCCGTAAACAAGATCGCTGCCAAAACTGGACCAACGCAGGGCGTCCAACCAAATGCGAAAGCTAGGCCTATGACATAGGCACCAAGGTATCCCACGTTGCTGGTACTTCCGACATCTGCCCGAAACTGACGGTAAAGAATGCCAATCTTGAATATCCCGAGGAAGTGGAGCCCCATTGCAAGGATGATCGCAGCAGCAGCCCAACGCAAAACATCAAAATATTGCCGAACCAACTCACCAAAAACTGTCGCAGTTGCGCCGAGAGCCACAAAAATCGTGATCACGCCCAGCGCAAAACAAATCGCTGAAAAAACCGCGCGAATCCGCACAGATCTGGGGATCTCGGCATCTGCTGAGATTTGGTTCATTCCCACGCCAGCAAGGTAACTTAGGTAAAACGGAACGATTGGCAGGATGCAGGGTGACAAAAAAGACAACAAACCTGCCACCAAAGCCCCAAAAAGCGTGACATCGAACATGAAACGCCCCTCCTTGCCTTGTCATATTCACAAATTATATTATGTTTGAGTTAATAAATGCGTCAACAAGAGTTTCATTGTGAAAACGTTCTTGGCATCAATCACCGCCCTTTGGATGGCGACAACGGCTTTTGCCGAACCTTATCTGCTGATGGCGGAAGAGGATGGGTGCTATTGGTGTGAGCGTTGGAACAAGGAAATCTCTGCGATTTATCCGAAGACACCGGAAGGACACGCCGCCCCTCTTCAGCGTGCTGACATACACGCTTTGCCTGAGAGCGTTTCGTTTGAGCGCCGCGTACACTTTACGCCAACGTTTATCCTGATCGACAACGACAAAGAAATCGCGCGGATCGAAGGCTATCCCGGAGAAGACTTTTTCTGGGGATTGCTGGGAATGATGCTCGAAAAAGCCGAAATACCCTACAAAAATGCTGGTTAATACCCTATGAACCAAAACATGACACAGCAAATCGAAACGAGCACACCGCGCCTACCCGTGTTTGACAAGAACATGTGCGCGAGTGAAATGGATCGTATGGCCGAAAATGCGGTCAATGCAGCGAACTTCCTCAAGGCCCTTGGCCACGAAGGTCGCCTGATGATCCTGTGCCACCTCGTCACCGGCGAAAAGTCTGTCACAGAACTCGAAGAGCTGTTGTCCTCGCGGCAATCCGCGGTGTCCCAACAACTGACGCGACTGCGCCTGGAAGGTTTTGTCACCCCACGCCGGGACGGGAAGACCATCTACTACAGCTTGACAGATGATCGACCGAAGCAAATCATGGAGATCGTCTACGATCTGTTTTGTCGTAGCGAGTAGTCGCGCGCGTAGGTGCGTTTGGTTTTGGGAGGAACCAAATGCTTGAATGGTTTGGCGAAGGTAATTTTGCTGCATTGGTAGGACTGCTGGGCGGGATTGCCCTTGGTTTGGCCGCGCGCATCGGGCGGTTTTGCACGCTTGGCGCGATTGAAGACTTCCTTTACGGCGACAGCACTGCGCGCTTGAGAATGTGGGCAATTGCAATCGGCGTCGCTGTTATTTCCACCCATGTCGCCATTGGATTTCAGCTTTTTGTACCATCAGATGCGGCCTATCTCGACCGTGTTTGGAACCCATTGGGCACCATAGTTGGTGGGCTGATGTTTGGGTACGGAATGGCTCTTAGCGGGAATTGCGGATACGGCGCTCTCGCCCGTTTAGGAGGCGGTGATCTGCGGGCGTTTGTGATCATCCTGGTTATGGGACTTTCAGCCTATTTCGTTATGTCTGGCCCCTTGGCAACAACGCGCGTTTGGCTCTTTCCCGTAGAAACTGATGCGA
>CAZRFT010000300.1:0-2942 GCA_964599255.1 uncultured Neptunicoccus sp.
GACGACGGGCACAGAGACGACAACACAGTCCACGACCACCGAAGCGCCTGCTGTTCCCCTGGGCCCGCAAACGCGTGATGAAGCGCTGGCAAGCACCGATCGGATTGCGATTGAGACGGACCGTGTGAAAGGGTCGATTTCCCTAACTGGGGCGCGGATCGATGACCTGAAACTGTTGGAATATAATCAACGTTTGAACGATGAAAGCGAGAAGGTCACACTTCTGTCACCTGCGGGTACAGAAGACGCCTATTTCATCATGCATGGTTTTGCTCCATCTGGTGGTTTGACATATGAAGATGTGCCTAATCCAAACACTGTTTGGTCTGTGGTAGAAGGCGATAAATTATCTGTTGGCAACCCCGTCACGCTGGAATGGAAAAATGGCCGAGGCTTAACCTTCACGCGTATGATCGAGATTGATGAGCTTTATATGTTCACAATCACGCAGACTGTTGAAAATGCTAGCGGCGAGACGATTAACCTAGCTCCTTACGGAATTATCGCACAGGATGGTCCGATCAAACGGGCCGCTTACGGGCGTCAAGAAAGCTCGCGCAACGGCGTTTGGATCCTGCACGAAGGCGTGGTGATGTCCACGGGCAGCGAGCTAACCGAAATTGATTTCTCTCATATGGATAGCGAGGAATATTCAGAGCGCGAACGCGCCAATGTTCGCATCACGCCAATGGGGGATGATGGCTGGATTGGTTTGACGGGCAAATACTGGATGACCACCTTGATCCCAGGTGAGGCATTTGATGCCGTATCAAAATATACCGAAAGTGCTGATCGCTATCAGGCAGAAGCACGTGGGGCGGTAAAACAAGTCACACCGGATTCCACGTTCCAAGTGACCTCGCGCCTATTTGCGGGTGCGAAAAAATATGATGACATTCGCGACTATGAGCAGAATGAAGGCGTTGTCGATTTCACAGATTCCATCGACTGGGGCTGGTTCTTCTTCCTTACGGAGCCGATGTTCCAATTGTTGAATTGGCTGAACAAGCTGATCGGGAATATGGGTTGGGCGATTATTGGTCTGACGGTGATTATCAAGGCGATCCTATTCCCACTGGCCTATAAATCCTATGCCTCTATGGCGAAGATGAAAGAGCTTCAGCCGGAAATGGAGAAGTTAAAGGAAAAGCACGGTGATGACCGCCAAGCGATGCAGCAAGAGGTGATCGCGCTATATCGCCGAAAGAAGGTGAACCCGGCATCAGGCTGTTTGCCGATTTTGGTCCAAATCCCAATCTTCTTCTCGCTTTATAAAGTGATCTTTGTAACGCTAGAGATGCGTCATGCGCCCTTCATTGGGTGGTTGCATGACCTGTCTGCACCTGATCCAAGTTCGATCCTGAACCTCTTTGGTTTGCTGCCTTGGGGCGCACCTGATCCGACGAATTTCCTTGTCATCTTCTCGATCGGCATCTGGCCAATCTTGATGGGGATTTCGATGTGGTTCCAGCAAAAGCTAAACCCATCACCCACCGATGATATTCAAAAGATGATCTTCAATTGGTTGCCTTGGGTTTTCATGTTTATGTTGGGTGGATTTGCATCTGGTCTGGTGATTTACTGGGTTGCGAACAACACGCTCACCTTCTTCCAGCAATATGCGATTATGCGTCATGTTGGCGTGAAGCCTGATATCTTTGGCAATATCAAAGAGAGCTTCAAACGCAAAGAAAAGGGCTAGGACCCATGCGATTGGCCAATATTTGGCGCCACCCAATCAAAGGGGTTGGGCGCGAAGAATTGGCATCTGTCACGCTTAGCAAGATGCAATGCTTGCCCTATGATCGTCATTGGGCCATTGCGCATGAACGCGCTAAATTAGGCGAAGAAAAAGACGGTTGGGCGCGCTGCGTCAATTTCGCGCGTGCGGCGCGTGGGTATCAGCTGATGGCGGTATCCTCGCATTTTGATGAAGCGACTGAGACAATTACGCTTTCACATCCAGAATTGCCCGATTTGGTGATCAATCCTGATGCAGATGGGAACGCGCTGGTAGAATGGGTATCCAAAATCTCTGACCCGGATCGCGCCATGCCAAGCCAAGTTGTGAGGGCAGATCGCGGGATGACCGATAGCCGTGCGCCCACGGTTTCAATTCATTCACTCGCCTCGCTAGAGTCGTTGTCCAGTCTCGTCGGTCAGCCATTGGATCAGCGCCGCTTTCGCGGGAACCTGTGGTTCGATGGACCGAAGGCATACGAGGAATTTGACTGGGTGGGCCAAAAGCTTCGCATTGGTGAAGTTGAGTTGGAAATTGTCGATCGGATCGAACGCTGTATGGCAACAACGGTTAATCCCGATACTGGTCAGTCAGATGCCCCGACACTCAAAGCCTTGAACCATCATTATGACCATCAAGATTTTGGTGTTTTTGGCATTGTTACCAAAGGCGGCCAGATAGCGGTTGATGACATCGCAGAGGTGGTGTGATGAGCATGCAATTTAACGAAGCGCCTGCAGCAGAGCCGTCCGAGGTTGAAGCAGCACGCAAGTTTTTTGCCGGTGGCGCGGAGTTCCTAAAAGGTGTGGTTGCGATGGATGGCATGCCGCCTGCTGATCGCATGGAGGTTTGTTTTGCCGGGCGCTCTAATGTTGGGAAGTCGAGTCTGATAAACGCACTAACGGGCCGAAAGGGCTTGGCACGCACATCAAATACACCCGGGCGGACGCAAGAGATTAACTTCTTCACGCTTGGCGAAAGCCATTACCTGGTCGATGTACCGGGATATGGTTTTGCCAACGCGCCTTTGCCTGTTGTTGAAAAATGGCAAGCGCTGCTAAAATCATATCTATCTGGACGCCAGACTTTACGCCGTGTGTTTTTGTTGATTGATAGCCGTCATGGGGCAAAACCTGTTGATGAAGAAATCATGGCGCTGTTATCGGCATCGGCCGTGACTTTTCAGGTGATTTTTACCAAG
>CAZRFT010000301.1:0-3261 GCA_964599255.1 uncultured Neptunicoccus sp.
GTGGCGCACCGGCTAAGCACAATTGCGCGAATGGATCGCATCGTGGTCATGGATAATGGGCGGATTGTGGAGCAAGGCACGCATGAGGCATTGCTTGCCCAAAAGGGTATTTATGCGAAATTATGGTCCCATCAATCGGGGGGATTTTTGAAGACTGAGAATTTGGCGCGACTTTAGTTTTCAAAAAGGAAACGCCGAGCGGGTAAACCCACACGGCGTTATTCGATGAGCTTTCTATTTGCCATTCGGCAAATCGAAAGCGATTGGCACGCAGATTATTCTGCGGCCGCTTCCTCTTCCGCAGGTGTTTCTTCAGCCGGAGCTTCTTCCGCTGCCGCTTCTTCGGCAGGTGCTTCTGCTTCTTCTGCTACCACTTCCTCTGCAGGTGCTTCAGCTGGTGCATCTTCTTCTGCAGGTGCTGCTTCAGCGGCAGCTTTTTCGTCCAAGCGTTCTTGAGCTTTTTTGCCAGGCTTTGCTTTTTCAGGGTTGTTGCGCTCTTGTTTTGCCAACACGCCTGCTGCTTCTAGAAAGCGAGAAACACGATCAGTTGGTTTCGCGCCTTGGTCTAGCCAATGCTGGACGCGCTCCATGTCTAGTTTCACACGCTCTTCGCTATCTTTAGGAAGCAGCGGGTTATATGTGCCGAGCTTCTCGATGTAACGACCATCGCGCGGCATGCGGCTATCTGCTGCGACCACACGGTAGAAAGGGCGTTTTTTGGACCCGCCCCGGGCCAATCTGATTTTCATTGCCATTTTGGTTTCTCCTAAGATTCAGAATCTGCTTGTTGTTTGTGATGTTGGATAACTTCCGCGATGACGAAGTTGAGAAACTTCTTCGCGAATTCGGTGTCGAGATCGGCGTCGAGTGCCAATTTCTGAAGACGGTCAATTTGTTGCGCTTCGCGCAATGGATCAGCAGGCGGCAGCTTATAAAGCGCCTTTAGTTTGCCGACCTCTTTGGTGTGGCGAAAACGTTCCGCCAAAGAATAGATCAAAATCGCATCAAGCCGGTCAATGCTTTCGCGATGTTTGCCAAGCACTTCGGCGGCGGTGAGTGTCACATCATCTGTCATGACGGCTCCTTATGATGTCTGTAAACAAGGCAAGGGAACTCGCCTGGATATTCCGCGTTTTTATCCAATGTTGCACCAACGCGTTCAGCCAGTGCGATAGAACGAGAGATTTCTGGCATGATGTAGGAAACCATGGATTTCCAATTTAGCCGCGTCCAAGCGTCCGCAATCGCTGCCTTGGCCGCTTCAAAGGCGATGCCTTTGCCTTCTGCATTTTCAAAGATCATCCAGCCAATTTCGCGTTCCGGCCAATCAGGTGGATTCCAAGGCCCAACAAAACCGCAAAGGCTTTCATCGGATTTCAGTGTAACTGCCCACATGCCGTAGCCGTAAATTTCCCAATGCCCAAGCTCATAGGCAAAGTGACGCCATGCTTGCCCCAAACTGTAGGGGCCGCCAACGCCAACCGCACGATCGGACATGAAGAAATTCACACTTGGATCTTGGTCGCGCGGTTCAGGTCGGCGCAGGACAAGGCGTTCGGTTTCTAAGATCATGCGGCGGCTCCAACAGGAATGCGCGGTTGCACAACCATCCCAAGCGCCATCGCGGCAAAGAAGATCAAACCAGACGTACCGCCATACGTAAGCGAAGCGATAGCAGGTCCTGGGCAAAGGCCAACAAGCGCCCATCCAAACCCAAATAGGCAAGAACCGATAATCAATCGTTGATCGAGAACTTGTTCGCGAAGCGCTGGGATCGGATTGCCAAGAACAGCTGTTTTGCGGCGATTGGCAATTTGCCAAGCAACAAGCATTGGCAAGAAGGCGCCGCCCAATACGAATGCAAGCGTTGGATCCCAAGCACCCAAGAAATCAAGCCAACCTTGAACTTTGGTAGTGTCTGTCATGCCAGAAAGCATGAGGCCTAAACCGAATAGAGAACCCGCAAGAAGAGCGATTAGATTTCGCATCAGATCACCCCCATGATATGACGGGCCACATACATGGTGATGGCGCCCGCGCCGAGGTAGATCAGCGTGGCCACTATCCCGCGCATGGAAAACCGAGAGATGCCGCAAACGCCATGACCTGACGTGCAGCCAGAAGCCATGCGTGTGCCAATTCCAACCGCCAACCCTGCAATTACAAGTAGCGCGATATTCGTCGTTGCCTTCGTATCGGGGGTTGAATGTAAAAATGCGACAATTGCAGGTGCACCAATTAGGCCTGCGACGAAAAACAACCGCTCGCTACGGGTTGATTGACCTGACCCATCGAGGAGGCCACCGATAATGCCAGAGGCGCCCATGATGCGGCCATTCACAAGTAAATAGATCGCCGCTGCGCAGCCGATCATCAAGCCGCCCAAAAGGCCATATGTCCAGTCAATAGGCATGCTCATTTCTTCTTTCCAAATCCAGAGAGGCCAGGGGGGAGTTGCATAGGGCCACCGCCCAATCCCGGCAGACCGCCTGGCAGGCCACCACCTTGTTCCATTTGTTTTGCAGCTTCTTCCATCTGCTTGGGGTCAACCCCTTCGGGCATTGCGGGCATTCCGCCTTTGCCAAACATGGCGCCCATTGCTTGTTTCAACATCCCGCCTTTGCCCATCTTCTTCATCATATCGGCCATTTGGCGATGCATCTTAAGGAGCTGGTTGAGTTCACTGACCTGAAGCCCTGCACCGGCGGCCACACGTTTTTTGCGGCTGGCTTGCATAATTTTGGGATTTGCGCGCTCTTTCTTTGTCATCGACTGAATAAGCGCGATTTGGCGTTTGAAGATTTTATCGTCGATGCCGCCTGCTTCATCGATCTGTTTTTGCATCTTTTTCATGCCGGGCATCATACCCATGATGCCTTCCATGCCGCCCATTTTCATCATTTGCTCTAGCTGCGCTTTCAGGTCGTTCATATTGAACTGACCTTTCTTCATGCGCTTCATCATCTTTTCGGCCTGTTCGACCTCGATGGTTTCTTGAGCTTTTTCAACAAGGCTAACGATATCGCCCATGCCAAGGATGCGGCCTGCGATCCGTTCTGGATGGAATTCCTCTAGCGCATCCATTTTTTCGCCGACACCGACGAATTTAATCGGCTGGCCAGTGACTGCGCGCATGGAAAGAGCCGCACCACCGCGCCCGTCGCCATCCATACGCGTCATTACTACGCCTGAAATGCCAACGCGATTGTCGAACTCTTCGGGCGCTACTCGGGTGAGACCTCGCTGATCACGGCCTACCTG
>CAZRFT010000302.1:0-8319 GCA_964599255.1 uncultured Neptunicoccus sp.
CAATGAAAATATCAAATGAGTTTTATCAGCTCTCTTTTGCAAGTTCAGAGGAAGATCTTCAGGCGGCCCAACGGTTGCGCTATGCCGTATTTGTCGAGGAAATGGGGGCGTCGATATCGGCAGAGGACGGGGCGCTAAAGCTGGAACGTGACGCATTTGATCCGTTTTTTGATCACTTGCTGCTTCGTGATTTGCGGGTGGACGATCCGATCGATCAAGTTGTTGGGATTTATCGCATCATGACACAGGAAGCAGCGGTGCGCGGAATAGGGTTCTATTCTCAAAATGAATACGATCTTTCTCCGTTGATGACTTCTGGCCGGAAGATTTTGGAGCTTGGGCGTTCCTGCCTGCACCCTAAACACCGCAAAGGCTCTGCCCTGCATATTCTTTGGAATGGATTGGCAGACTATATTACAAAGAATGAAGTCGAAATTTTGTTTGGTACGGCTTCCTTTCCGGGTGTGGATGTGAAGCCTCTTGCCGATAGCCTCTCTCATTTGCATCACAGTTATCTTGCTCCCCAAGCGCTGCGTGTTCGGGTGAAAGCACCGCAGGGGATTGACATGAATATTCTAGATAAGGAGTGCGTGGATCGCAGGCGCGCGATTGCTACTTTGCCCGCTCTACTGAAAGCATATTTGCGCCTTGGGGGTTTTGTTGGGGAAGGGGCCTGGGTGGATCCAGAATTTAACACAACCGACGTGTGTTTGATCGTCGATGTCTCAAAAATCTCTCTGCGGCAAAAATCAATCTATTCAAGTGCAGAGCTTTAGGACGATGGTTTGGGCGCCTGAAGAAGTTTCTGAAATTGAGAAACCCAAAGGGATTGGTTGGTTTATCCTGGGCGTCCGGTTGTTTGCTATAGCTGCACTCATGTTTGGCTTTTTGGTTCCAGTTTTGGTTTTGCGGTTTTTGCGATTTGACACTGCCGCGCAAAATATCGTTTCCTTTGTATGTCGTTTGGTTTGCCGCGTTATTCGTTTGGAAGTAGTCCAGTTTGGAACGCCGCTTAAGGCTGCGGGATTTATCGCAGCAAACCATGTATCCTGGCTTGATATCTTTGTCGCCAATAGCCGCGTGCCGATTTATTTTGTTGCCAAATCAGAGGTTCGAACCTGGCCGATGATTGGAATTTTTGCGCGCGGGACTGGAACAATTTTTATCGACCGCAAAGCGCGTGAGGCCGGACGCCAGCGCGATATGCTAAAGTCGCATCTTGCGCTGGGTCACCGCTTGCTGTTTTTCCCCGAAGGAACCAGCACAGATGGGCAGCGCGTGCTTCCCTTCAAATCGACCTTGTTTGCGGCTGCCATAGAACAGGAAGCTGAAGTTCAGGCGCTTTCGATGCGTTATCATGCGCCAACTGGCAAAAGGGTGGATTTTTATGGCTGGTACGCTGAAATGGGCTTTATGGAGAGCTTTTTTGAAATCCTCGCAACTGCTCAAAATGGCGCGGTCGAATTAAGGTTTCATCCCCCCATTTCCACAAATAAATCTAGTGATCGCAAGCGCTTAGCCAAAGAAATGGAAGAGGTTATTCGATCTGATCTTGCTGTCTAGTTCAGCGGATTTAGAATTGGGGTGAGCTTGGCAAGAGGCGGGGCCTCGTCGTTCCAAATTTCTTCCCCGAGCGCAAAAAAATCAACGAACTCTTTTAATTCCGATACGCGCTCTGCACTCAATGCCCCTTCAGCAACAACAGGAAGCTCGATCATTTCTGTCCACCATTGGAACAAATCTGCAGCGGCTGTTTCATCGCTCAAGTTAGATGGGGAAACAGGGCCGAAGCTGACATAATCAACACCGATTTCGCCCGCGTTCAGTCCTTGGTGTTTGGAGGCACCGCAGAAGCTGCCAATGATGCTGTCAGCCCCCAATTCTTTGCGGATATCGCGCAGGTTTTGAACGCCATCGGTGCGGTGTACGCCATCCAACCCAAGCTCTGTGACTAATCGATAATGATCGGTGAGAAGGACAGGCACATCAAATTCATATGCGATCTCTCGCAGCGCATCGGCGTGGCGTTTGATATCGTCTTCGCTATCGCTAACAAGTCCCAAACGCAGACAGGCAATGTCAACCGCATCCAAAATAGGTTTCAGTGTTTGTCCGTAGAAACCAAGCGCAGTTGTTTTTGGCGTGATTAAATAGATTTGTGCAGTTTCGGATTGGCTCATGGCGTCCCTCGTTGGGATGCTCTTAACCTTCGCTATGGACGGGGTCAATCATGCGGCAATCCCTGAAATAACCCGTTGGCTCAGTAGGTTCATTGTAGCGAGTTCCTGTTCCTCGAGCTGTGTTAAAAATGGGAGCAAATTATGCGCCAGCCGATTTTGAATCTCTCCGAGAAGAGCGCGCCCCGCAGGTGTAATTTCAATTTCTTTTTTTCGTTTGTCGGTACTGGATGTAAAACTTGCCACCAGCTGACGCCTTTCAAATTGCATCATTGCCTTGGACACGGCGGGTTGTTGAACAGCGACCAGTCGCGTAATTTTGCCAATTGTCCATCGCCCTTCAGTGGCAGACAGTGTATGTAAAATCAGCAACTGATCGGGGGTTATCCCATATTTTCCTGCAACGATATTTAATCGAGCCAGATAAAGCCGCGTAAGTGGGAGGAGCGTGTAAGAAAGCTGATGGGCCTGGGAATTCTTTTGAGGATACATTTTGATGCCTTGGAATGTAGTTTCTGGAAACTATTCCGATGAATGAAAGAATATTCCTAAAAATGTTTTAAAAATCGCCAGGCTTTAAGAGCTAGATTTCTGGACAAACAATGCACGCGAAATTTTGCGTGGCGCCCAGGGACATAGCTTCGCAGAAACAATCTATTTCTTAGCTTTCCTTTGAATTCATGAGGCAAAGATGCTTTGAACTCTCTCAACGGAGATTGAAATGAGCGAATTGAAAAAAATCCAAACGCAAGGTCTACACCATGTCACCATCATGGGGGCGGACCGGCAAACCTCTATTGACTTTTGGGAGGGTGTCTTGGGAATGCCCTTCGTTTTTGATCAGCCGAATTTAGATAGCCCGCGTGAAGGGCATTTGTATTTTGACCCAGGTGATGGGCGCTTGATCACTATTTTCACGAATGAAGATCGCAAAGTGGATGCCTCACGCACGCCAACGGATGCAGGCTGTGTGCACCATGTCGCTTTCAACGTCTCAAGTGCAACGTTGAAGAATGTGGCGGCGCGACTAAAGGCGCGGGGTATCGAAAACACTGGTATTCGGGATCGTGGTTTTATGAATTCGATTTATTTCCAAGATCCGCTGGGCCTGATGATTGAGCTTGCTTGTTACAAATTTGAACCCCCATTTGGGTCTTCTCACGCTGATGTCCTAATTGAAGCGCACAAGCTTCGCGTGGCGCGTGGAGATTATAACATCCAAGACGAACATCTAACTGACGCGATTGAGATGCTCGTAGAGAGAGGGCAACAAAGCCTCTCTGACGACAGATCTGCTAAGAATCCATTCCAATGAATGTATAAGCTAAGGGCGCGTGGTCACTTGAACCGAATTTCCTGCTGGGTCTTTGGTATTAGCGAATTGATACCCATCTGCGTTATGAATTTTTCCAAACTCTGGATGGCGAGTGCAAAAGGCGTCCACATCGGGAACGCGAAAAACCAGCTTTGTTTGAGCTTGGCCCTGTTTTTGACCTTTGGCTGCTTGATGAAGCAATAGGATAGCGCCCGTGTCTGCGGGTCGCAGTTCCACAATACGATCGCCTTCGATTTGATGTGCTTTGTAGTCAAATAAGCGCTCATAAAAATCAATCACAGCGGCCATATCCCGAACGTAAAGAAGGATATGGGTCAGACCGCTCATGATTTCAAAATAGACGCTCCTGCATATTGCGCCGTGGCACCCAAGGATTCTTCGATACGGATCAACTGGTTATATTTCGCCAAGCGATCAGAACGCGCAAGCGATCCTGTTTTAATTTGACCACAATTGGTCGCAACCGCGAGATCAGCGATAGTCGCATCTTCGGTTTCGCCAGAGCGATGTGACATGACACAAGTGAATTGCGCGCGATGCGCTGTTTCGACGGCTTCGAGGGTCTCCGTCAGCGTACCGATTTGGTTCACCTTGACCAACATTGAATTCGCCGCACCCTTTTCAATGCCTGTTACCAGACGTTTGGAGTTCGTAACAAACAGGTCATCGCCAACAAGCTGGCATTTATCACCAATCATATCGGTCAGCGCCGTCCAGCCATCCCAATCATCTTCATCCATGCCATCTTCGATTGAAATGATGGGGTAATTGGCAACAAGATCGGCAAGGTAGGCCGCGTTTTCTTCAGAGTTGAGTTTTTTGCCCTCGCCCTTTAGGTCATAAACGCCGTCTTTGAAATATTCAGATGCGGCACAATCAAGGGCAAGGTGAATATCCTCTGCCGGTTTGTACCCTGCTTTTTCAACAGATTTCATGATGAAATCGAGCGCATCACGGGTTGAAGAGAGGTTCGGTGCAAAACCACCTTCATCGCCCACGCCGGTATTATGACCCGCATCAGAAAGCTCTCTTTTCAGCGTATGAAAAACCTCTGCCCCCATGCGTACAGCATCGCGGATATTCTCGGCGCTAACAGGCATGATCATAAATTCTTGGATATCAATCGGGTTGTCGGCATGCTCGCCGCCATTGATGATATTCATCATGGGAGCCGGCAAAACCCGCGCCGATGTGCCACCGATATAACGATATAGGGGCTGCGATGTATAATCAGCCGCAGCTTTGGCCACAGCCATTGAGACGCCCAAAATTGCGTTCGCCCCTAGCCGTGATTTGTTTTCAGTGCCATCGAGTTCGATCATCGCCCCGTCGATCTCGACCTGTTCAAGCGCATCTGCGCCCAAAAGCATTTCCGCAATCTCGCCATTTACCGATGCGACTGCGTTTTGGACGCCTTTACCCAAATAGCGTTTCTTGTCCCCATCGCGAAGCTCTACAGCTTCGTAGGCACCAGTTGATGCACCAGAAGGAACCGCAGCTCGACCCATTGTGCCGTCTTCCAGAGTTACATCCACTTCGACCGTCGGATTGCCGCGGCTATCTAAAATTTCACGGGCGTTAATGTCCAGTATCGCACTCATAGGGGGCTCCAATTTTCGCTTGGCGCCCCCTTAGCAAAGCTTTGGTAAAATGAGAAGCTTAAACCCGCAACAGACCATCAGGGCGCTCGTTGTTTACCTGCGATTTGATCTTCGGCTCTAATCCAGAGTGTCGTCAGGAAAACTGGTTACTTTGGTTTGGAACTTGGCGCCGAGCTGCTGCGGATAAGAACAAAAAGACCTGAACAAAGAATGCCGATCGCCCCAACTATTGTTTGCCAATCTATGCCCTCGCCAAAGTACAAAATTCCAATCGCATAAACAAAAAACAACCGAGAAAATCGGAATGGCATAACAGTTCCAAATTCAGCCACGCGAACCGATTCAGTGATCGCCAGATAGGCAATCATCGAGAATATCGTAATGCCTAATATAAAAGGAATATTTTCGATACCTGGCCACCATGCTGATCCTTCGAAAAGCAGCAACGCGACGCCCAAAGGGATAAGCGCAATATAGCCCACGATTGACAATTGCACCGAGCTAACATGCCCACCCACTGCCTTGGTTAACAAATCGCGTGCAGCCAGCCCAATCGCTCCAAAAAACGCAACAATGGCGGTAAAGTCCCAACCACCCAGTCCAGGCCGTATGATCAACATGACCGAGGCAAAGCCCAGAATAATCGCTGTCCACCGTCGCCACCCGATACTTTCCTTGTAGAACAAAACCGCGCCAAAGGTGACCAAGATCGGTTGAACTTGATGTATGGATATTGTTTTGGTCAGGGAGCCATAAAGTATTCCGTAGAATATAAACCCAGTGGCCATTATTTCAGAAGCCCCTCGCAAAATAACGGGTGTATCCAAAAGCGAGCGCGGAAACGGGTTTTGCCCGATTGCCAATGCGTAAGCCGCAAATAATAAAGTTCCGAGTACGCCAAGATAAAACAGCGACTGCCCAAGTGTTAGATACCCATCAGACGCCTTAATAAAAGCATCTGAAATTGAAAAAGACAGCATCGCCAGCAACATTAAAGCGATGCCTAAGCGATCATTCATGGCTTCTTCCGCACACCGTAGAGTTCGAGTTTGTGCCCCTTCAATTCATATCCTAATTTTTGCGCAATTTTTTCCTGTAGGGCTTCGATTTTTTTATCTACAAATTCTATGACTTCGCCTGATTGCAAATCAATAAGGTGATCATGGTGATCGCGGGTCGCGTCCTCATATCGCGCTCGGCCATCGCCAAATTCCAACCGATCCAAAATGCCTGCTTCTTCAAAAAGCTTCACCGTGCGATAAACTGTGGCAAGCGAGATGCTCGCATCTTGGGCAGAGGCGCGTGCGTAAAGTTCTTCAACATCGGGATGATCCTGAGCGTCCTCTAAAACAGCGGCGATCACCCGGCGCTGTTCGGTCAGGCGAAGTCCCTTTTTTTCACATCTTTCGAGGATCGACGTCATAGTAGATCGGGCTCCCGCCCAAGCCGATTTGCGAGTGGCGCAATCGTTAGCCCTTGAACAATGATGGAGAAAATCACCACGATATAGGTTGAGGTCAGGATCAAGGGTTTCCATTCACTATCGGGAAGTGAGAGAGCAAGGGCCACAGAAATACCGCCCTTTAGTCCTCCCCATGTCATGATTGGAATTACACCAGTGGAAAACGTCCGGAACGGTTTTAAAACGAGGATCGGGATAGAGACTGCGGCCAATCGCGCAATCAAGGCAAGCGCGATAGAGAATACGCCTGCGATGGCGGCATTCATATCAAATGCAATTGCCAGAACCTCAATCCCGATGATTAAGAAGAGGATGGCATTCAGGATCTCATCAACAAGTTCCCAGAATTTATCTAGGTAGTGACGCGTTTCCTCACTCATACCGTATTTAACGCCAATGTCCCCGATGAAGAGCCCGGCAACGACTGCCATAATCGGGCCCGACATGTGTAAGTAAACCGCGAGTTGATAACCGCCAAACGCGAGCCCAAGGGAAAGCAAGACTTCGAGCGCATAGTCATCTATTCGACGCATGATTTGGAAGACAAGGAAACCTAGAACGGCGCCAAGGACAGCGCCACCCAAGGCCTCTTGCAGGAATAACCAAACAATTTCAGAGGCTTCCGCGCCGTGATGATCCCCACTAGGAAAGGCGATGCCGACAAGAACTAAAAAAACCACATAGCCGACACCATCGTTAAAAAGGCTCTCGCCTGCGATTTTTGTCTCCAATGATTTGCGCAGATTTGCCTCGCGTAATACGCCCAAAACTGCCACTGGATCGGTTGGCGAGATCAAGGCACCAAAAACCAAGGCGATCAAAATGGGCACACCAATCACAAGGTGAAAGCCGACCCCAATTAGCGTTGTAGAAAGGGCAACGCCAAGGGTGGCCATTAAAGCGACAACCCAAGCCTGTTCGCGTAAATCCCCCAATTTAACGTGCAGCGCCCCTGCAAAAAGCAAAAGACCCAACATCCCTTCCAAAAGCGCTTTTGAGAATTCGATATCTTCAACTACCGCCTTGGTTTCTGCAGCGATCCCAATCGCGGGGAAGGCAAGATCGACAGCCATGACCGCTAAAGAAGCAAGCAAAGCGACGATCAAAATTCCAATCGCCGAAGGAAGTTTGAAAAACAGATAGTTTATCGTGCCAAATGCGCCGGCCAGGACAATCAGTAGCGATGCGATTTGAAGGATCGTCATGAATAACCTCTTACTTGCCCACACTCTTAGCAATCGGGCAGGGGGTTTAACAGACGAAAAAGCGCGCCCTAATGGACGCGCTTCGTAATTATCTTCGAAAAATTATTGGTCGAATGCGACTTCCTCAACGAGGCGAAGGGAGGCTGCGCGAAGTTTTGCAATTTCGATAAGTGGTTTGTCATCAGCGGTGAATGCACCCCAGCTTGCGACCAAGTCAGACGGGGTAGAGCCTGCGATCAATGGGTATTCGCCATTCACTTCGGCATAGATTTCTTGAGCTGTTTCAGAAGATAGCCACTCCATCAGCTTCAATGCGTTTTCTTTGTTCGGGGCGGATTTCGCCATCGCCATACCAGACAAGTTCACATGCGTGCCGCCATTTTCAAAAGATGGCATGATGATGCGCACGGCATCGGCCCATGCGGTTTGCTCATCATCTTCAAGCATCTTTTTCATGTAATATGTGTTGCCGACAGAAATATCGCACTCACCTGCCCAGATCGCTTTGACCTGTGCACGGTCATTCCCTTGTGGTTTG
>CAZRFT010000303.1:0-2702 GCA_964599255.1 uncultured Neptunicoccus sp.
GCGGGTGTTTTTCCAATTGTCTTCTGTACCACCCAGCCCAGAAATGCTCATCTTGTCATAGCGCAGACCAGCAGAAATTTTTGCATTATCACTGACCTTGTAAGAAACGCCAGCCATGGCTTCGAACATCTTGGCACTTGCGTTGCCTTCTATCCGAACATTGATATTTCCGCCATCGACAGGAATTGCGGCGGGACTAGTGAGGGAAATAAGTAGCCCCCCGTCCCCTTGAATATATGAAGCGCCCAAACCGTAATCTAAGCTTAACTTATCAGCAATCGGGAACGATCCATCAAATGCAACACGCGGCCCCATGCCCTTGAACTCACCGCGAATACCTAGCGTCGCTGGATCTGTTATGAATGGTGGGATACCGACATCGCTATATTTTGATGCACCGGCACTTCCTCTATAGCTTCTAACACCAAAGGAAAGATCGCCCTTGCCCATTTTGCCCAGACCAACCTCTCGGCCTACGGCGAAATCAAGTATCTGTCGATCACCATCTAAGGCATCGGGACCATATTTTGACCCATCTGCATTTCCGCCACGGACCCCAAAACGAAAGTAATCAATGTAACCAGAGCTAGAGGGAATATTCGCCTCTAGCGCGTATTCCATTCCATCAAAATCTGCCCCGCCTGTAATACCACCAGACGTTGAACTCGAGTCGCTAATACCGCCTTCAAATGCAATCCAAGGTCTATTGTCTGCATGTGCTACTGTTGCGGTTAATGCGGTCGCGGCAGACAATGCCGCGATTGACGATATCTCGCCTCTAAAACACCCCATAAAAACACCCAAAAATTAGTTAATAATTGAAGGGTATCACTAAAGCGTGAGCAAACAACCTATCTTTTTAGACAGGTAGTAGTCAATCTAATTCCCTTGTGATTTCTAACCACAAAGCTACGAATATGGGCATTGGAATCGAAGCAGATTGGACAAAGCGTGAGTGCTGCTGGAATTGTTTGGATAGCATCCTACCCGAAATCGGGTAATACGTGGGTTCGTGCGTTTTTAGCCAATTTAAACGCAGTTATGTCCAAGGGATTAGACGCGACAGCTCAAGACATTAACGCAATGCAAAAAATTGCCGCGTGGGACATCGATGCAAAACGGTTCGAACGTGAATTGGAAAAAAACATCGCGGATTGCTCCGAAGAGGACATCGCGCGAGCTCGGGTTAATGTTCAGGAAAAAGCTGCAAATATGTCGAATGGATTACAGCTCTTGAAGACCCATAACATGCTAAGCTTAGATCACGGCTTTCCAACAGTTAACATGTCCGTCACATCGGGCGGTATTTACATCATCCGAAATCCTTTTGATGTCGCTGTCTCATTTAGCCACCACCTTAATCGTAGCCTCGATGAGACTATTAAAGTAATGTCAACGCCGTCCTTCCGGACAAAAACAACAAGCACATCTATATCCGAGATTTATGGAAGCTGGGAAGAAAATGTCTCCTCTTGGACGCACCAAAATAATCCAGCGCTTCTCGTCGTAAAATACGAAGATATGTCTAGCGATCCTGAAAAAACATTCTCTCAAATTGCCGCCCATCTTCGACAACCAGCCAATGCCAATCAGATTCAAAGGGCCATTGAACTCTCGTCCTTTGAATCCCTAAATAAAATGGAAAAAGAAAACGGATTTGATGAAAAGCCAGAACACATGCCCCATTTCTTCCGTTCAGGCAAAATTGGTGAAGGCAAAAACTTGCTGAGCGAGAAACAACAAGCGATGATTGAAATTATCAACGGTGAACAAATGCGGAGATTTGATTATCTTTAAGGACAGGAAGAAAAATAAGGCGTCTCGTGACTTAGGAAAGTCCGATGGCATTCGATTGCATAACTATCGAGATTACCGCGATATTGATATTGCAACTCGGATCAAGAACCTCTGGCATAGAAATAATATTCTTCCCAATCCAGCAGAGGCCGACCTTCGATTGACCCAAATTGTTGTCGCAGCCTTAGATGCCAATGAAAAAGTTGTAGCTGTTAACACTGTTTTTGAAGGTCAATTCCCGCCAAATTTGGAGGAAAAATATCGTCATGCCTGTTATTATTATCGAATGTTTATTGATCCAACCGCTCGTCGTGGCCATTTGATGCTTAGAATGCTCAACGCGGCGTTTGACGTATTAGAACGAGAACGCAACGCCCACTCTCCAAAGAGCTTAATCTTAGTTGCTGAGAATAGAAAATTTTCGCGAAAAGCTGCGGCGGCGGGTCTCGCACGATATGGATACTTACCCATCGCAATTGATCCCAAGGGACAATTAGTTTTCAAACGCGATTTCGCACCAATACCAGAATAGAATGTTGGGAAAATGGTGGGTCGTGAGAGACTCGAACTCCCGACATCTTCGGTGTAAACGAAGCGCTCTACCAACTGAGCTAACGACCCGCCGTGAGGTGGGTTCTAATCCTTTCTAAGGGGGGAGGACAAGAGCGAAAAATACGATTTTTGAATTTTTTTCTGACAGCGGATCGCGGAAAAAGAATGATGAAAAAAATCTGATCTTGGGCATGCAAATCGCTTGACGCTGACACGCGCTCCGCATAAACCACAGCTCACCGCGACGGCAGCACGTTGCCCCGCGGAACTTCAGAGAGCGGTTGTAGCTCAGTTGGTTAGAGTACCGGCCTGTCACGCCGGGGGTCGCGGGTTCGAGCCCCGTCAACCGCGCC
>CAZRFT010000304.1:0-3510 GCA_964599255.1 uncultured Neptunicoccus sp.
ATCTGTAACAACTTCCGAACCCTTTTTGCTTGAAGCCCTTGAATATGGCTGGCGCGATGAAAACTACGCCGTCACGCTCGCAGTTTTTGAAGCCCAGCATCACCGCTTCAAACGAACGGGCCAGCTGACATCACTATCAGAAGACCACATTAAAGGCGCACCCTATTTTGCCTATAATGGTATCCTTGTAGATAATGAGCCATTTGTGTCCGTAACGGCAGGACGCAAAGACGTGTCGCACAAGCGGGGAATATCAACCAAGGCCAGCTTTGGTTGGTGGGCGCTGACCCGACATCCTTATACCTTGAAATTGCTAGAAGCGATTTCCTCTCTCCAAACCGAAGAAGGTTGGTATGCGGGACTTTTCGAAGCAGATATGAGCAGCAATGAAATCTTAACGCTCAACACGAATGCGATGATCTTAGAGGCGTTGCATTACAAGGCTTTTGGCCCGCTTTACCATAAGCGCTAGATAGTAGCTTTTGGCACTTATTTTGAGCATGGCCAGTTCTAGTCTATGGTTTAGTCGAAACTGAAATTTGGTCAAATGATCAAAAGGAGGCTCAAAATGCGTTCTATTCTCATCACTTTGGCGTCAATATTAGCTGCGCCAGCCCTGTCGGAGGAAATGAAATTCTTTCCCGAAGAAACCGGCTGTATTGAGTATTCAAGCACTGGAATTCTAAGCGGTACAACGCTCCATTGTCACGCAGCCTTTGGAAATGAGACTTACGCAAAAGAAGACAACGTTATGGAAATGCTCGGTGTGAAGCAAACGATGAGTTCCATTACAATAACAAAAGGCGCCGATATTTACGCGGTCGACCTAGCAACGATGACTGCAACCAAAACCCCAAATCCGATGTATGATCAAGTGATGGAAAGTGCGGGCGGCGACCCTCAAGCTTTTGGTGAGCAAATGTTGATTTCAATGGGATTTGCCAAGACAGATGAAACCATGGAGTTCGATGGATACACCTGCAACGTTTATGCGGGTCCTATGGGTAAGATGTGCAACACAGCAGAGGGCTATAACCTCTATTCAAATGTCATGGGATTAGAGAAAACGGCGACACGCGTTGGAATTGGCGAAAGTCCCCCCGATGAACTCTTAGGGTTATTAGAGCAGGTTGAGATTGTGGAAGGGCCCGCGATGCCAGAAGGATTTGGCATGGGAGCCGAGGGCGGTGCCATGCCAGAAGGGATAGCGGAAATGCTCAAAGAATTGGGATTGGGCGCTCAACCGCAATAGGATTGTTTGCGAAGCAAACCTACAGCTTTCCCTCAAGAATATAGCGCAGCATTGCAACAACCTGTTCAGGGGTTTCACAGACTGCATGCGCCGCGGCATCGACTTCCTTTAGCGGATGTTGATGCTCAGCATTATGCATAACAATCAATGATTTGCCTAAAGCTGCCGCGTAACCAGCGTCAAACGCGGCGTTCCATTGTTTATATTGTTCGCCAAAACGGACCACAACAATATCTGCATTTTCAATACCGTACCGGGTTCGAATTGAGTTCAGATTTGCCCCCTTGTGGTCATGCCAAAACTTGTTGTCTTCAGCCCCTAGAATTGTCGCCCCACAATCATCAGACGAGGCATGATCAGTCACAGGCGAAGAAAATTCCACATCCAATCCTTTGGCGCCCTTTATAATCTGTTCGCGCCAATCGGTATGTATCTCGCCAGATAAATAAACCTTCATTCTAACCTCTCAACACGCCGCCAGTAGCCTTTGATACTTTTTCGATTACTTTCGCGCTCACGGCTTCGATGTCTTTATCAGTCAGCGTTGCATCTTTCGGCTGCAAATGCACCGTGATCGCAATTGACTTCTTACCTTCGCCCATTTGCGCCTCGGCCTTTTCACCTTCAAACACGTCAAACACTGCGGCTTCGGCGATCAGTTCCTTGTCAGCTCCCTTTGCCGCATTGAGCAACGCCAAAGCCTCTACATCTGAATCGACCACAAATGCGAAATCACGATCCACGGCTTGGAAGTCGGAAATTTCCAAAGCTGCACGGGTTGACGTGGAAACTTTCGGGAATGGTGGGTTCGCAAGATGAATTGCAAAGCCAACGGCTGATCCCTTAATATCAAATGCTTTCAAAACTTTCGGGTGCAATTCCCCAAATGCCGCCAACACATTTTTAGGGCCAAGGGACAGCTTGCCTGATCGACCAGGATGCCACCATTCCTTAGCCCCGCGAAGGACCATTTGTTTGGATGGTGCGCCTATTGCCTGCAGCACCGCTTCTGCATCGGCTTTTGCATCAAATGCATCCACTGCACGACGCGCGCCGTATGGATCCCGCGGACCTGTGTGACCTATCAAAACACCGGTTGCCAAAAGCTCTTGGTCCTCTGGTTCACCGCCATGGAAAACTGGCCCAACTTCGAACAGTGCCAAATCAAGTGCGCCCCGTGCTTGGTTACGAGCCGCTGCCTGCAAAAGACCAGGAAGGAGTGATGGCCGCATATGGCTCATATCCGAAGAGATCGGGTTTCCAAGCATTACAGCGTCTGTCCCGCCGCCAAATAGTTCGGCACTCGGTTTATCAACAAAACTATATGTGACGCATTCATTATATCCCAGTGACGCCATAGTTCGGCGAGCCGTCATCTCTCGCTTTTGCATGGGCGTCAAAATTGATTTGGGGACGCCAGAAGAGATGGCCGGCAGCGGTTTAGATTTCAGTTTTGCAAGAGATGCGACACGCGCAACCTCTTCGACCAAATCAGCCTCACCCATGACATCAGGTCGCCAGCTAGGTACGAAGGCTTGATCCCCTTGGATGTCAAATCCCAAATCGGTCAGTATTTTTTTCTGCTCGGCATCTGGCAAAGACATGCCAACAAGGCTTTCAATGCGCTTAGTATCAAGCTTGTAGCTACGCGATGTATCGGGCACAGCCCCCGCAACAACCATTTCGGAAGCTTCCCCACCAGCATGGTCTAAAATCATACGTACCGCATGATCCAAACCAACAGAGGTGAAGTTTGGATCAACGCCACGCTCAAACCGATAACGCGCATCAGAGTTGATTTTTAGTTTCCGCCCCGTCTGCGCAATTGTGATGGGGTCCCAATAGGCGCTTTCAACAAAAACATTTACAGTGTCATCCGTACAACCAGAATGGGAACCGCCCATGATGCCTGCAATTGATTCAGGGCCGTTATCATCAGAAATGACCATCATCCCTGCATCAAGGGTATATTCTTTATCATCCAAAGCAGTGATTTTTTCACCACCGTTTGCGCGGTGAACCCGAAGGTTCCCATTGACAACATCCGCATCAAACACGTGCAACGGTCGGTTCAAATCATATGTGAAGTAGTTCGTTACATCGACCAAAAAGCTGATCGGGCGCAAGCCAATTGCTTTTAGTAAATCTTGCAACCATTTGGGCGACGGTCCGTTTTTAACACCTTTGATCAAACGTCCAGTGAATACTGGGCACCCGTCAAGCGTATCATCATCGATGGTCACGTTTAGATCGGATGT
>CAZRFT010000305.1:0-3170 GCA_964599255.1 uncultured Neptunicoccus sp.
TGGGCCTTAAAGCGATTTGGATTTCCTTTGTTGGGGAATTGGCCAATCGAGTGATTGGGCGTGCCGTTGGAACTGATGCAAGTTTGTCCGCCGCTTGAGCTCATCTGTACAACGTTGTTCGCAGCATAAATACCACCACCCAAAGCAAGCGCACCTACCGCCAATGTTACCGTCGTCAAAGTTTTCATGTCACTGTCCTTTTTAAACTATAAGTACAACGCATGGCGCGGAAAATTCCGTCGCAACAAATTCGTTTAATTTCAATGTTTTGGAAATATGGAGGCAGCGTGGAGCCGATCACGGAAAAATCGTTGTTTCATCGCCCGATTCCCATTTTGGATATTTCTCCATAATTGATCGAAAGTCGGGCCAATCAACAAATTCTTCGTACCAAGAGATAAGATTTTTCCAGTCTTGGGCCTTGAATCGCTCCAAATTCACATGCGCGAATTGCCGAACAAAGGGGGCAATACCGATATCCGCAACAGAACGCTCTGCGCCAAACAGGAAGGGCTGACCCGCTAGTCGCTCATTCAGTTCCATAAGGAATAGGGCGGCTTTCGCAAAAGCGTCATCTGCATTTCCATCTTCATAGCGCGCTGGATATTTGTATCGATCAAGCCACGGCTTGAACTCTTCATCAGAGCGATGGATCAATTGCAGCTGCTGTGGCGGTATCTCATTGTCCAACGCCCAATCCATCACGTCCAGAGACTCTTCAATCACTTGCCCATCATCCAAAACAAGTACCGGAACCGTTCCTTTAGGGGAGGCCTCTAAGAATTCAGGGGCTTTGTCGCGCAGTAAAATTTCACGAAGCTCAACCTTTTTTCCTGAGCGAGCAATCGCCAGACGCGCCCGCATAGCATAAGGGCATCGGCGAAAGGAATAAAGAATGGGACGGCTCATGCTGCTACCAGATGATCGCCATCGACACCTTTTATGGTCGTTTCAACCAGCTCGCCTTTTTGACGAGGCCTCGGAAACAGAACAGGCGTAAACCCCTCTGTGCGCCCCATCTGTTCGTTTTCCATAAGTACGTTGTGGGTTTTGCCAATCTGACTTTCTAAATGTCGAGCGACGGCCGCTTCGCCGGCTTGACGCAATGCTGTCGCGCGTCGTTTTATAACATCACGCGGCAATTGCGGCATGCGCGCAGCGGGTGTTCCTTCTCTGGGGCTGAAGGGAAACACGTGAAGCCAAGTCAAATCGCAATCTTCAACTAACTTCAGAGAGTTTTCAAACATCTCATCCGTCTCTGTTGGGAAGCCTGCAATAATATCCGCACCAAAAACCATCTCTGGTCGGGCGGCTTTCATCTGCGCACAGAAAGCTATGGCATCTTCGCGCAAATGCCGCCGCTTCATGCGTTTTAGAATCATATTATCACCCGCCTGCAGGCTGAGATGAAGATGCGGCATGAAGCGCGGGTTATGGCCCGCCGCTTCGATCAAAGCGTCATCGGCCTCGATCGAGTCAATCGAGCTAATCCGAAGGCGCGGCAAATCCGGCACCAATTTTAAAATTCGTTGAACCAAATCCCCTAGTTTTGGACTGGCGGGAAGGTCGGCGCCCCAAGAGGTCATATCAACCCCCGTCAAAACAACTTCATTGTACCCTTCACCCACCAGACGCTTGATCTGATCAACCACAACCCCAGCGGGCACTGACCGTGAATTCCCGCGTCCATAGGGGATGATACAAAACGTACAGCGATGATCGCAGCCATTTTGAACCTGAACATAAGCCCGCGCGCGGGTGCCAAACCCATCGATCATATGGCCCGCTGTTTCGGTGACAGACATGATATCGTTCACTTGCACAGGCTCAGACGCGGTGCTGAAATTCATCCAAGTCTCAGCCTGCATCTTCTCCGAATTGCCAATGACGCGATCAACCTCTTCCATCGCAGTAAAACCGTTCGGATCAATCTGCGCGGCGCATCCAGTCACAACCAATTGCGCATCGGGATTTTCACGACGAAGCTTTCGAATTTCTTGCTTTGCCTTGCGAACCGCCTCGCCTGTCACTGCGCAGGTATTCACCACGACCAGATTGTCCAATCCAGCATTTGAGGCGAGATCTTTCATCGCTTCGGTTTCATAAGCGTTTAGCCTGCATCCAAGGGTGGAAAATTTTGGGGCACTCATCGGTTATACCCGCGCCAGAAACTCTGGCGATAGACGGCCCTCGAAAACCAACTCCGTTGGTCCAGTCATCCAGACGCCGTCTTCTTGCCAATCGATTTCCAGCGTGCCGCCTTTAAGCTCAATTTCTACGTGGCGCCCCGTCAAACCTTTGCGATGCGCTGCGACTGCAACCGCACAAGCCCCTGATCCACAGGCAAGCGTTTCCCCGGCACCGCGTTCCCAAGTGCGTTGCCGAAGTTTCGTAGGGGATAGCACTTCCACAAATTCCACATTGGTCCGCTGGGGATAAAGCTCGTGATGTTCAATCTCTGCCCCACGCGTTTCCAAATCGATGGTATCCACATCATCTACGAAAAAGACGCAATGCGGATTGCCCATCCCAACAGCCATGGGGGCCCCTTCAATGGGAAGCGCATCGATATCGACATCTTCGGACAAAGGGATTTCTTGCCAATCAAACACTGGCGCACCCATATTGACCGCTATCAAATCCCCACGCTTTTCTGCCGGTAATAGGCCGCGTTCAGTACGCAAGGTTAGGGTTTCACGATCCGTTTCTTCCATCACGAGACGCGCAATACACCGACTTGCATTCCCGCAAGCCCCTGCAATCGACCCATCTGCATTCCAAAAGACGATATCTACATCTGCCCCATCAGATTGCGTTAAAACCGCCAATTGATCGTAGCCCACACCAAAATGGCGCGCACCAATTGCGCGTGCCAAAGCATCATTCATAGAGGCATCAGCACCGCGCGCATCGATGATGACGAAGTCATTGCCAGCCCCGTGCATTTTTAGAAATGGCAACCCATCTTTATGTGCATTTTTGATCAACATAGACGCCCATATAGTCCAGCCGCGACATAGTTTCCAGTAGGCTAAAAATAGCCCCGAATCCCGCTTGACCGACCCGTATGTGTGGCATAAGAGGGCGGCTCAGTGGGCCCGTAGCTCAGTTGGTAGAGCAACTGACTTTTAATCAGTGGGTCACAGGTTCGAATCCTGTCGGGCTCACCA
>CAZRFT010000306.1:0-5167 GCA_964599255.1 uncultured Neptunicoccus sp.
ATAGGGAAGCAGAATTCAGCGATAACTTGTCAAATTTCTCTGTCAGTTGGATAACAGCAGCATCACCGTTTTCGCGTACTTCTTGTAAGATGGCATCGACGGCTTCACCGACATCAACACTTGCTTCGCGTTTGGCGCTCAATAAGGCGTCAAATTCGCTCTCGAAGTTAACGGAAGCTGTATTGAGATATACCGGCATTATTCATCAAGCCCGTGGCGTGGTGATTTTCCAGATGGTGCCTCATAAGGTCGCGTTGCATCTTGCAAAACCACGTCGATGCATTCGGCCGAAAGCCGAATTTCACCATCGCCTGCAAGGATAAGCGTGATCACTGCGTCGCATCCTTTCCCTTGTTCTAGATCGATAGAAAGCAGCGACAGGATCTGATCGGCGTCGGCGGCATCAACACTATCAGTCTGAACAGATTGCACGCAGTCAAAGACAAGAACCGACTGGACCCGCTCCGATTGCTTTGCGTCAATTTCCCAACGAAATCGGTTTAGCAGTAGGGCAAATCGATTTTCCTGTGGCAACCATGATATTTCGGAAGCAGGCAACACGCTGTCTTGCACCAACGCAGAAAGGACCCGAAGATCATCGGCATCATGGGCTTTGATGCGCAAAGGCATCTCTGCACCATCTTCAAATCT
This sequence comes from uncultured Neptunicoccus sp., assembly GCA_964599255.1. Classification (GTDB taxonomy): domain Bacteria; phylum Pseudomonadota; class Alphaproteobacteria; order Rhodobacterales; family Rhodobacteraceae; genus Amylibacter. The sequence goes on from CAZRFT010000306.1 coordinate 652, forward strand.
AGCGTCTTTATTCATCTTTAACCCGTTCAATATCTGCACCAATGCCACGGAATTTTGCAACAACATGCTCATAACCGCGATCAAGGTGATAGACACGAGCAACGCGCGTTTCTCCTTCGGCGGCAAGTCCTGCCAAAATCAAAGAAACCGATGCCCGAAGATCGGTTGCCATAACGGGCGCACCTTGCATGGTCGGGACCCCTTTGACGATTGCAGAGCCGCCCTGAACATCGATTTCCGCGCCCATGCGAATTAGCTCTGGTGCGTGCATGAAACGATTTTCAAAAATCGTTTCTTCCAAAGTGGACGTGCCTTCGGCATAACACATCAGCGCCATGAACTGCGCTTGCAGGTCAGTTGGAAAACCGGGATACGGAGCAGTTGCAACATCGGTTGCTTTGATGTGACCATTGATCCGAGAGACTTTTAACCCGTCATTCGTCGCAGATATATCGACACCGGCCGCTGAAAGTTTTTCGGCAAAGGCCTCGATCAAATCCAACCGACCACCCTTTAATTCAATCTCACCACCCGCGATAGCAGGCGCTATCATATAGGTGCCAAGCTCAATTCGATCGGCAATCACTTCATGTGTCGTCCCAGAAAGTGCGGTGACACCTTCAATTGTCAGCGTATTTGTTCCAGCACCCGCTATCTTTGCGCCCATAGAATTGAGAAACTTAATCAAATCTTGGGTGTCTGGTTCGCGCGCTGCGTTCTTGATAACCGTCGTGCCCTTGGCCAAGACGGCAGCCGTAATCGCATTTTCAGTGGCTCCAACAGAGACAAAAGGAAACTCAATTTCAGCACCCTTCAACCCATTCGGCGCGGATGCATGAACGTACCCATCCACAAGTTCGATCGTTGCGCCAAGTTTTTCCAACGCCTCTAGGTGTAAATCGACCTTGCGCGCGCCAATGGCACAGCCCCCTGGCAAGGATACAATCGCTTCGCCCTCGCGGGCTAGAAGCGGACCCAAGACATTGAAACTTGCGCGCAATTTCCGAACAATATCGTAGTCTGCTTTTCTGTTGGTGATTTCTTTGGTCACCAAAGTCATCACGTGGCCATCTTCTAGACTTGCTGTTTCAGTGCCCAAAGTGTCTAGCAATTGCGCCAAAGTGCGCACATCCGAAAGGGAGGGCATATTGGTCAACGTCACCGGTGCGTCTGTCAAAATTGATGCTGGCATCAATTTAAGCGCGGTGTTTTTCGCCCCTGAAATTTTGACTGTGCCGTTTAGCGCCTTGCCGCCGCGCACAAAAATGGAGTCCATCTGATCCGTCCCGATCTGGTTTAGCTGTGCTTATGCTGATTTTAGCAAAAAGTGCAATCGCCTGCACAGGACCCATTTCGTAGATTTGGCGCAGTATTCGCGTATGTGGAAGTTCAGGTTTCCTCAGCACGCCCACGTTTTTGCGCTTTTCGGCGATGAAGATTTTTGCGCAATTGTTCCTTCAGCCGATCTTCACGTGCATCCGCCTTACTTTTTTTCTGTTCGGTTTTCGGTGCGGTTTTTGGTTTGCCAGTCATAAAGGCGCCTTTTTGTTCCTGAGCCAACTATATTGGGGCATCCATCTTCAATCAATTCCTCTTGCGCTTTGGCTTTGTTTCGCTAAAAGCGGCGCACTTTCACGGCGCTGCTGTAGCTCAGTGGTAGAGCACTCCCTTGGTAAGGGAGAGGTCGGTAGTTCAATCCTACTCAGCAGCACCATCTTTACTTCCATTGATATTTTCGAAACTTTACGGCTATGCGTATTGGATTGCGACAATTAGAGGCATTTGTTTTGGTTGCGGATCGGCTGAGTTTTCGGGCCGCTGCTGATGGGTTGAATACAACCCAACCCAATATTTCTTCACGTATTGCAAGTTTAGAAGAGGCTCTGGGATATGCGGTTTTTGAGCGTGGTGCAGGGCCTGTGGCATTGACCCCACGAGGGCTCGATTTACTTGAACATGCGCGTAAAGTACTTTCTGCACATGAAACCTTCCTTGATGTAGCGGGCAATGCGCAATTGCTCCAGGGTGGATTGCGATTGGGGGTAACAGAGATGATTGCCCATAGTTGGCTTGGTGCCTATTTGGTTCGCCTTAAAGAAGAGCTGCCCAATGTTTCTATTGATCTAGTAGTCGACGTCTCCGCCAACTTGTCACCGCAGATCTACAACCGATCTTTAGATTTGGCCCTGCAATCCGCCCCGTTCGATCGCAAATTGGATGGGGCTGTGGCCTTAGGGGCCTATTCCCTAATTTGGGTCGCTTCGCCCAATTTGGGTGTGACGGGGAAAGAACTATCTTTGGATGCTCTACAATCTTTGCCGATTTTAACCCACGCACGCGGGACACTACCTTATGATCAGCTTGTAAAATACCTTGCTAAAAAAGATCTTAAAGCACAGCTCGTACCCTCATCGAATTTGGCGGCTTGCTTGAAGATGACCAGTGACGGGCTCGGGATTGCCTGTCTGCCCCGCGTGATGGTTGCGGAAGAGTTGGAGCGGGGACGGCTTCAAGAATTAAATCACTCCTGGCACCCCGATCCGCTTACTTTTTATGCGCGCTTTGAACAAAAGGTTTCTTTACCTGTTATCCGCAAAGCAGCGGAGATTGCGGGGATAATTTCAGAGCAATTTAGTGATTAAAAATATTTATTGATTTCATAAATTCTAATAATTCGACGTGATTAAGATTTTTGGCTAATCTCTATGGATTATTTGATGAGGATTCCTTCGAAATGAGCTATCGCATGGGCGCTGATATTGGCGGCACGTTTACAGATGTTGTGCTTGAAGGTCCCAAGGGAATGTTTTCCACCAAGGTACTAACCACTTATGCCGCCCCAGAAGATGCAATTATTGATGGCATGCATCAGGTTTGCAAAGAAGCTGGAATTGAGACAGCTGAAATCTCCCAAATCATTCACGGCACCACGCTTGCTACGAATGCCTTGATCGAACGGCGTGGGGCGAAAACAGCATTCATCACCACCAAGGGGTTTCGCGACGTTATTGAGATGCGCACCGAAAGTCGGTTCGAACAATATGATCTGAACCTCCAACTGCCCCGGCCTTTGATTGAACGATATCGCCGCTTTGTCCTTCATGAACGGATGGACGCACGTGGAGAGGTTCTTGTTGAGCTTGAGCGTTCAGATGTCGAAGAGCTAGCGGATGCACTAAAACAAGCGGGCTTTGACTCCATCGCCGTGGGTTTTTTGCATTCATATGCCAATGACGCACATGAACGCATGGTATTTGAAGTTTTACGTGAAAAACTGCCAGAGGCGATGATCTCGCTCTCTTCCGAAGTTTCGCCACAAATGCGAGAATATGAACGGTTCAATACCGTCTGTGCGAATGCTTATATCAAGCCATTGATGAAATCCTATCTTGGCCGTTTGCGGGATCGTATGGCAGCCGAAGGCGCGGATTGTCCGATATTTTTGATGCATTCAGGTGGCGGTATTATCAGCCTTGAAATGGCGGCTGAATTTCCTGTGCGCCTTGTTGAATCCGGTCCAGCAGGTGGCGCGGTTTTTGCGGCAGAAATCGCGGCCCGTCATGGCTTGGACAAAGTGTTGTCATTTGACATGGGCGGGACGACTGCGAAAATCTGTTTGATCAAAGACAACACCCCCAAAACCGCGCGCGTCTTCGAAGTTGCGCGAAGCTATCGATTTAAGAAGGGGTCAGGCATGCCGATCTCAATCCCTGTGATTGATATGGTGGAAATCGGTGCCGGTGGCGGATCGCTTGGTTCGGTTGATGCGTTGCGCCAAATCCGAGTGGGTCCGGAAAGTGCGGGATCAGAACCAGGACCAGCGTGTTACGGGCGCGGTGGCGACAGACCGGCGGTCACCGATGCGGATTTAATTCAAGGCAAACTCGATCCAGAAAATTTCGCAGGTGGATCCATCACTTTGCACCCCGACCAATCGGCAAGCGCTTTGCGCGACCACATCGGCAAAACGCTCGATATGGATGCGCTGGAAGCAGCCTTTGGTCTTTCAGAGGTGGTGGATGAAAACATGGCCAATGCCGCCCGCGTTCACGCGGTCGAGAATGGCGAAGATTTGTCAGAATACACCATGATTGCCTTTGGCGGCGCGGCTCCGCTTCACGCAGGCCGTTTATGCGAAAAACTTGGTGTATCACGCTGCTTGGTGCCCCAAGGCGCAGGTGTAGGATCAGCAATTGGGTTTTTACGCGCACCCTTTAGTTTTGAGGCCAACCGATCAGTGTTCATGTCGATGCCAGAATTTGAAGGCAAGATTGTTGCGAAACTCTTCAAAGAAATGGAACAGGAAGCAACTGATTTTGTACGCCTCTGCGATGCAACGGCCGATATCCAAACCGAGCATAAAGTCTATATGCGTTATCGGGGGCAGGGTTGGGAGATCCCAATTTCTTTGACGCCAGCTCAAGCTGCTAAACCCGAGGCTGAAGAAATCTTGAAACTCTTTGAAATTGAATATTCCAAACTTTTTGGACGGACTGTGGAAGGTATGATAGCGGAA
>CAZRFT010000307.1:0-2906 GCA_964599255.1 uncultured Neptunicoccus sp.
CGTAAAACCTATGAATTGAGCCCAACACCTTTGGCCAATTTAGATCACGGATTTGAATTTATGGAACAATATCGCTAATGCCCGTTGGCGTTTTTGATAGCGGTCTTGGCGGACTAACGGTTCAACAAGCCATCAAGGAGGCGCTGCCCAATCAAGGGCTGGTCTATCTTGGGGATAACGCCAATGCACCTTATGGCACGCGCGATCCAGAGGAAATCTACCGTCTTACATGTGCAAATATGGAGCGGCTTTGGGCAGAGGGGTGCGATTTGATTGTTTTGGCATGCAATACCGCCTCTGCGGTTGCGCTGCGTCGGATGCAGGAGAATTTCTTACCAAAAGAGAAACGCGTTTTGGGCGTCTTTGTCCCCATGATTGAAGCAGTAACAGAGCGTAAATGGGGAGATAACAGCCCGCCGCGCGAAGTGGATGTAAAACAGATTGCTTTATTTGCCACCCCTGCGACGGTGCGTTCACGGGCCTTTCAGCGCGAACTCGCCTTTCGAGCGATCGGGGTTGATATTGAGGCGCAGCCCTGTGCCGGCTTGGTTGATGCCATTGAAGACAACGATATGGATTTGGCAGAAGCTTTGGTCCAAAGCCATGTTGATGCGCTGCTGAAGCGGATGCCTTACCCAGAGGCGGCCGTTTTGGGTTGTACACATTATCCGATCATGAAAGCAGCGTTCAAATCCGCGCTTGGGCCCAAGGTGCAAGTTTATTCTCAGGGGAATATTGTGGCACGTAGTTTGGTTGATTACCTAGATCGCCATCCAGAGTTCCGTGATCAGGGTGAATTACGATATCTGACGACGGGGGATGCGAAACAAACATCACTTGCTGCTACACGATTTTTAGGCCAATCCATTTCATTCGAAGCTGTGAATTGAACTTCACTTTCTTTTGCGCTACGCGCGGAAGAGAAAGACAAGAGGCCTTCGATGAGCAAAGTTTACGACATCGCAATATTGGGCGCGTCAGGTTACACGGGCGCTGAATTGGTTCGGATAATTTCCAGCCATCCACAAATGAATATTAAATCCATGTCGGCTGAACGCAAAGCTGGCCAGACAATGGGAAATGTGTTCCCGCATTTGCGCCACTTGGATTTACCCGAATTGCAAAAAATCGAAGCGATCGACCTTGAAAATGTGGATTTGGTATTTGCGGCTCTGCCCCATGGCGTCACGCATGGCCTGGCCAAGGAGTTGCCCGCTTTAACAAAGCTCGTGGATTTATCCGCAGATTTTCGGCTGAGCGATCCAGAGGTTTATAAATACTGGTATGGGCTCGATCATACAGCGATGGAGCTCCAGCCCAAAGTCGCCTTTGGCTTACCAGAGTTCTACCGCAGCGAAATTGCTGAAGCGCAAATAACAGCGAATACAGGGTGTTATGTGGCAACATCGCTTTTGCCATTGGTTCCAGCAGTGAAAGCAGGCGTCATCGCTAGCGAAGATATTGTAATTGATGCCAAGTCTGGCGTGTCAGGTGCAGGGCGCGCGCCCAAAGAAAATTTGTTATTTACTGAAGTCTCTGGTGGGTTTCAGGCATACGGGGTCGGGCATCACCGTCATATGGCGGAGCTGGATCAGGAATTATCGAAAGCCGCAGGTAAAAAAGTTACGCCTACTTTCACTCCCCATCTATTGCCGCAAGCCAGAGGGATTGAGGCAACAATTTATGTGAAAGGTGAGGCGTCGGAAATTCATACCATTCTATCAAAGCACTTTGCTGCCGAACGGTTCGTTGAAGTTCTTCCCTTTGGCGATATTCCCGCAACACAACATGTGCGCGGCTCTAATATGTGTCATATTGGGGTAAAAGCAGATCGGTTGCCTGGGTGGAGCATCATCCTTTCTGTGACCGACAACCTTGTTAAAGGTGCCTCTGGTATGGCGGTTCAAAATGCCAATTTGATGCTGGGACTGCCTGAGGCGATGGGGCTAGAAATGGCGCCACTGTTCCCGTGATGGCTATTGGTGGGCTAAAAAAGAAACGGCGCATTCAGCTTGTTGCGATTGCATTTGTATTGATCATCGCAGCAGCAGTGACGGTCGGCTTTATCTTTTCGGAAGGCATAGAGTTTTTTCGTAGTCCTTCGCAGATAGCGGAAGAGGTTATTGACCCAAACGAGGTTTTTCGCTTGGGTGGTTTGGTCGCCGAAGGTTCCATTGAAACACTGGGGGAGACCACAAAATTTGTTGTGACCGATGGGGCTGCATCACTGCCAGTGACCTTTACAGGAATTTTACCTGATCTCTTTTCAGAAGGCCAAGGGATGATCGCAACAGGTCGACTGGTTGACGGCGCATTTGTTGCAGATGAAATCCTCGCCAAACATGATGAGACCTATATGCCCAAAGAGGTGGCAGACGCATTAAAAGAACAAGGTCTTTACAAACCGAACGCTGGGGAAACCGAATAAAGAGGTTTGGCGTTTAAGCCCAATACACCCAGCAAAAGGTGTATCTTGGCATGCTTTCAGTTCAAGAAATTGCAAGAGAGATTGTCGCGCGCGAAGGCGGATACGTGAATGATCCCGATGATCCAGGCGATGCGACAAAATATGGTGTGACCATACACACCATGCGCAGGCTTGGACTGGATTTGAACAAGGATGGCAAAATAACGGCGGCAGACGTAAAAAAAATCACACGCTCAAAAGCAGAAGCAATTTTTGTGGACCACTACTACGTCGGTCCGCGTATTGCCGATCTGCCAGAACCAATTCAGCCAAGTGTGTTTGATATGTATGTGAATGCAGGTTCGAATGCCGTTCGAATCTTGCAAAGGCTTTTAAATGAATTGGGTCACAATTTGCGTGTGGATGGTGTTCTGGGTCGGTTAAGTATCGGCGCGTGTCATCGTTGCGCCGATGAACATGGAGCGGAATTTGTGGACGC
>CAZRFT010000308.1:0-2141 GCA_964599255.1 uncultured Neptunicoccus sp.
AATCAAGCATTGTCAAAACACCTAGCCCGATGTGCAGCGCTCAAGGGGTCGTGAAACCCTGTTATTGCTCGGGCAATAAAATCTCGCGCTTACCTACATGATTGGCCGCAGAGACGATGCCGTTTTCTTCCATCTCTTCAACGATTTTGGCGGCCTTGTTGTAGCCAATCGATAGTTTCCGTTGAATGTAAGAGGTCGAGCATTTGCGATCTTGGGCAACGATCTGCACGGCTTGATCATAAAGCGCGTTTTCAGAATTTGTGTTACCACCTAATCCCAAAACTTCGTCGATTGCGCCTGCTTCCTCGTCCTCTGGCCCTTTGACGACGCCCCCCACATAGGATGGCGGGCCAAAGGTTTTAAGATGATTAACGACAATCTCTACCTCTTCATCGGACACAAAAGGTGCATGGATGCGGGTAATTTTACCGCCGCCTTCCATATAAAGCATGTCACCCATCCCCAGAAGTTGCTCTGCGCCCATTTCGCCAAGAATGGTGCGACTATCGACCTTGGACGTCACTTGGAAGGAAATCCGCGTTGGGAAATTCGCCTTGATCGTCCCAGTAATGACATCAACCGATGGGCGCTGCGTTGCCATAATCAAATGAATGCCAGAGGCACGCGCCATCTGTGCAAGACGCTGGATGCAGGCTTCGATTTCTTTGCCAGCAACCATCATCAAATCCGCCATCTCATCGACGATCACGACAATGAAGGGTAGCTTTTCAGGCGCGAAACTTTCTGTTTCAAAAACAGGTTCGCCCGTATTTTCATCAAAGCCAGTTTGAACTGTCCGTTCGAAATTCTCGCCCTTTTTGATCGCGTCCGCTACACGAGAGTTATAGCCGCCAATATTACGAACGCCCATTTTGGACATCTTCCGGTAGCGTTCCTCCATTTCCGCCACGACCCATTTCAATGCAACAACCGCCTTCTTAGGATCGGTTACAACAGGCGAGAGAAGATGCGGGATGTTGTCATAAACGCTTAGCTCCAACATCTTTGGATCGATCATAATCAACCGACAATCATCAGGCGTCAGTTTGTAAAGTAAGCTCATGATCATTGTATTGATCGCAACCGATTTACCTGAACCCGTGGTCCCTGCGATTAGCAAATGCGGCATCCGCGACAAATCGGCAATTTCGGGTTTGCCTGATATATCTTTACCCAACGCAAGTGGAAGCGCATGTTTTCCGTCACCAAAGCTGTGCGTCGAAATAATCTCTCGTAACAGAACGGTTTCACGATTTTCATTGGGCAGCTCGATGCCAATAACAGACCGTCCTGGAACCGTCGACACACGCGCAGAAAGTGCCGACATGGATCGTGCGATATCATCAGCCAAGCCAATCACACGGCTGGCCTTCAGTCCGGGCGCAGGTTCAAGTTCGTACATCGTTACAACGGGTCCGGGCCGGACGCTGACGATCTCACCTTTCACACCGTAATCATCCAACACGTTTTCCAACATGCGGGCATTTTCTTCCAAGGCTTCATCAGATTGGTGGTGACGTTGCACTACCGTTGGACTTGTCAGAAAATTAAGCTCGGGCGGTTCATAGGCATCCGATGTCGCGTCCGCGAAAAGATTTGGTTGCGCTTCGGCTTGAGCTTTCTTTGATGGCTTAGGTTTGGCGGGCGTTTCATGGGCAACCACAGATTTTGCAGGATCAGGTGCGCTTGGCAATGTTGGCTCGGGCTCTTCCATCGGCAAAATTGGTTCATCCGCATCCTCTGACACGTCAGCGAATATATTGACGGCTTCCTTCAATTTGCGTGAAAAAATGTTTCCAGATTTTTTCTCTTCCACTTCGGCTTCTGGCGCTTCAATGGCCTCTTCAGTTTCCTCCACTTCAGGCGTAGAAATTTCTTCGGGGTTTGTTGCCTCGCCAGCTGCAAGTTTTTGCGCGATCACCTCTTTGATACGAGAGGATACCCGGTCTTGATCTTGGGACACATCGCCCTTTAAGGTTGGAAAATCATGCGGGTCTAACGCTGGGTTTCGAACCGACAAATCTGGCGCTGCGTATTTTTTGCCGCGCCCATCGCCTGCTTCTTCTTCCGCAGCCACTTTGCGCTTTTTTCCAAAAACCGGCATTGCAGGAAACACCGTGCTACGACCAAGTTTCTTGGGG
>CAZRFT010000309.1:0-1284 GCA_964599255.1 uncultured Neptunicoccus sp.
AGACCAAATCCCCCCCATTCCGACGCAAATCTTTTTGTAAAATGGATTTTCTTTAAGGACTTAAGATCGCTTTGAAGCCGCTCGGCCGCATCATGGTCTACGCGAGCATCAACATGAATGGCAACAGGGCAACCAAAGGCATGTAGGTACTCAACCAAACTTTTAGTCCGGTGCAAATTCTCATGGGCTAATACGACGAAACCAAGTTTTGACATCACGCCCATCCCGCTTGTGACATCAAGCCTAGTGACTGAAGCTGTTGCCAGTTTTGAAAGGCTACGCTGTTTCTGGTGTAAAGCGGCATGCCGCGCTTCAACGCCTTGGCATATAGCTGGTACTCACGCGAGTCCTCGTAATGCATGCCCCGCTTTTCCTCTTCGGAAACCTTACTTACAAAATTTTGCGTGAATTTCGCATGAAGCAAAACACCAGATGCTTCCTGAGTTCCATCATTGGCATAGGTCACGTTAAGCCGCCTTGGCAGCAAACTGTGGGTCGAGCCGATATAGACAAATCCACGCTGCCATTTCACAAGCGGTATTTTATTGAGCGCAGGTGCCTGTTCGGGGCGCGAGGGGAAGAATACTCTTTGCCGTGGACCCCCTTGTATCCAGATATTTTGATATTTTGTATTTAGAAGTCCGGTGTAATTCCCGCTATCAAAATACGGGGCTAACTTAACTGGGCTTTCTCCCTCTTTGACCACCGCGTCTTTGATGTCCTCTTTTGGGTATAGGTCCAAAAGTAGGGTGCCAAAAGAATCTCTTTCGCGGCTATCAAGCCAATCGGTCAGCGCATGAATGGGCCTTGTATCGCAATGCGGGTACACAAAAAATTCATCCGCATCGACAGTTAAGCACCAATGACCAGAAGCGTAACGGCTCATCAAACAATTAAGCCAGTGAATTCCGTAAGCCGCACGTGCATAGCTTCCCTTGGCATGCCAAAGCGAGACATCCTTTTGCGCCAATAAATAGCGGGCGGTTTCATCTTGAGACTGATTGTCTACAAAACAAAAATGATTGATCCCAAGATTGCGGTAATATTCGAGGAAGAAGGGTAAATTCGCGCGTTCATTTCGGATGACGGAAAACAATAGAACATCATCCGAATTGACCTGATCAAGCCGTTTTTTGACCGCGCGCAAATCCAAACGCCCGCGGTGAAGCGCGCGGTAGCGACGGTCCTTGCGTTCAAGGCGCAATTTATAACGTTCAAATAGGCTCACTTAGCTTTCCCATTTTCCTAGGCTGACACTATCCTTTTTGCAAATTGTTTCCAAGA
>CAZRFT010000310.1:0-11074 GCA_964599255.1 uncultured Neptunicoccus sp.
CAATGATGGCAGAGGTTTCGCCGTGCTTGCGCACCGATAGGATTACACCGCTTCCTGTCCATTCGACCATGGTGAAAGATTAGCTCGAAAGCCCCTCTTCGTCGAGCAGATGCCGTCCCGCGCGATCTTCGACCTCGATCACCCAAATATCTGGATCAAAGCGGCGCTGCTCTGCAATCGATGCATCTACTGTTGCTTCATCGCCTGCCACATGTTCCGCCCATACACGGTTAAAATCCGCGTCATAGCTGCGCTGAAACAGTCGCGCCTGACCATCGAGGGTATTGAGTTTGACCAAAACAGCGCCCGCCGTTTCATCGCCGCGTGCGGTCACAAAAGCCATGATACCCGCCAGATCAAGCCGTTTGCGATACGCATCGAGCCAAAATTTGGTCGTCACCCGTGGGGTCATTTTGCGTCCTTGAAATCGAGCCCCATATGTTCGTAGCGCTCGGCCTCGCTTTCCCAATTCGGGCGCACCTTCACTTGAATAAACAGGTGAACCTTGCGCTCCATCATCTCTGCAAGCTCTTGGCGCGCGGCCATAGAGACGGATTTGATCGTTTCCCCTTTAGGACCAAGTGCGATACCTTTGTGCCCTTCGCGGGTGACATAAACCATCTGATCGATCCGGACCGAGCCGTCTTTGCGCTCTTCCCAGCTTTCGGTTTCAACAGTGAGATTATAGGGAAGCTCTTGATGTAGGCGCAGCATCAGTTTTTCGCGCGTCACCTCTGCCGCGATCATCCGCATGGGCACATCTGCAATTTGGTCTTCTGGGTACAGATAGGGTCCTTCTGGCAAATTTTCAGCCAGATGCGCCATGAGGTCATTGACCCCACGCCCTTTTTCCGCGGAAATCATAAAGGTTGCGGCAAAGTTAAAGCGGGTGTTGAGTTCGGCAGAAAGTGCCAAAAGGCTTTCGGCTTTCACCATATCAATTTTGTTGATCGCCAATAGGAATTGTTGGCCAGCACCCTCGCGCTCTTTCAACCCTTCCAAAATCATCTCTACCCCGTTGGTGATGCCGCGATGCGCTTCCACCAAAAGGACAACAATATCCGCGTCCGCCGCCCCAGACCAAGCGGCCGCAACCATTGCGCGGTCCAATTTGCGGCGCGTTTTAAATAGACCAGGTGTATCGACAAATACGATTTGCGCATTTTCCGCCATGGCGATGCCACGAATTCGCGCACGCGTGGTTTGCACCTTATGCGTGACAATAGAGACTTTGCTGCCCACCATCGCATTCATCAAAGTGGATTTGCCGGCATTCGGCTCGCCGATTAGTGCAACAAAGCCCGAGCGTGTTTCAGTCATCTGATGCCTCTATCTCTGCCAGCAATTTTGCGGCGGCTTCTTGTTGTGCAATGCGTTTGGATTTTGCAGTAGCGATTGCAGACATGCCGTTTTTCAAACGCACTTCTATATCGAATTCAGGTTCATGATCGGGGCCACGGCGATCCAAGTCGATATATTTAGGGGCATTCATGCCGCGCGCCTGCGCCCATTCCTGCAAGGTTGTTTTTGCATCCCGCATATCCCCATCGAACCGCTCTAAAATCCCAGCCCAATGGGTCAAAATAAGTTTGCGCGCGGCCTCATATCCACCATCAAGATAAATGGCTGCCAAGACCGCCTCCATCGCGTCGCCTAAAATCGCTTGTTTGCGGCGCCCGCCTGATTTCATCTCGGACCGGCCGAGTTTTAATACTGTGCCTAAATCCAATTCTTGCGCGACCTCGGCACAGGCTTCTTTGCGCACAAGCGCGTTAAAACGCGGGGCAAGCTGGCCTTCGGTTGCATTTTCATCCTGGGCATAAAGTTCGGATGCGATCGTCAGCGCAAGCACGCGATCTCCCAAAAACTCCAACCGCTGATTGTCGCGACGGGTTTCGGAAAAAAGCGAAGAATGCGTGAGCGCTTCGATCAGCAAAGACGCGTCGGAAAATTCATAGCCCAAACGCGCGCAAAACTCTGCAAGCTCTTTTGACAGCTTCAATTCAACGCCTTGAAGAAACGGTCTGGACGCCATGTCCAGAAATAAAGGATGCGACGACCCGCAGAAGAAACAATCACGCGATCTGCACGTCCGATAAAATTTTCAAACGGAACGTAGCCCACACCACTGGGTGAAATATTGCGGCTGTCCCCTGAATTGTCGCGGTTGTCGCCCATCATGAAAAAATGACCGGGCGGTACTGTATAGATTGGTGTGTTATCAAATGGGCCGCTATCGAAGATGTTAAGGACAGTATGTTCATGTCCGCCTGGCAAGGTTTCGGTAAAGCGTGCCTTTTGGCATTCCCCACCAATCCCAACGGGACGATTGGTACAAGCGGGCAGGTTTCCAAAGGAACCCTGCTGTTCCATAGTTTCGATGAATGTGCCATCGGCAACCTGTGGCACCTCTTGGTCATTAATAAAAAGGACGCCGTTTTTCATTTGCAAACGATCACCTGGCAACCCCACGACACGCTTGATGAAATCGACGTTTTTCGAGGGGTGCTTAAAGACGGCGATATCACCGCGTTCTGGCTCACTACCCAAGATGCGCCCCGAAATAGGGCAAAGCGACCAAGGGCAGGAATGGCGCGAATAGCCATAGGCCATTTTGTTGACGAACATGAAATCCCCGATCAGTAAGGTTGATTTCATCGAACCCGAGGGGATCCAAAAGGGTTGGAAAAAGAGCGTCCGAATAAAGCCAGCAATGACCAAAGCCCAGAACACGGTTTTCACCAGCTCTAGAATGCCATCTTCTTTTTTTGCCTTCGCCATTTCAGCCTCTGATCTGTTTGGATGTGTCTTTCAGCGATGGGGGGCTTCAAGTCAAGTTCGCATTCAAAGCGGCCGCGCCTCGATCACGACAAATGCTTGGGCCCAGGGGTGATCGTCGGTAAGCGTGACGTGGATGATTGCTTCGTGTCCTTCAGGGGTCATTTCCACCAATCGCTCTTTCGCCCAGCCTGTTACGCTCATAACCGGTTGGCCGCTGCGCATATTCGTCACGGCCATATCTTTCCACGCGATCCCCATGCGCAATCCCGTACCCAATGCTTTTGAGCACGCCTCTTTCGCGGCCCAGCGCTTGGCATAGGTGCCTGCGATGTCTGCACGGTTTTCTGCTTTGGATTGCTCTGTTTCAGTAAAGACGCGATTGCGAAATCGATCGCCAAAGCGGTCAAGCGTTCCTTGGATGCGTTCGATATTTGCCAGATCTGTGCCGATACCTAGGATCACCTAGTTCACTCCTATATATCCCATAAAATCCGCATCAAGCTTTCCAGTGGCTTGATTGAGATTGATTTGAAGTAGCGTCCACTTATCAGGCGTCTCCGGTGTGGAAACGGGAATATCGAAAAGCAGTCCTATTGAAGGATCATATAGCGCATCGAGTTGATCAAGTAGTATTTTGTCAAATCCCTCTTCAGCGGTGAAAGCGATAACTTGGCAGGTTTTGGTGCCATCTTCCTTGAAGGGTGGTGAAGAAATCTGAATGATCATTTTTGATTTCTCGGTTCCCGCATCAAGAAGCTTAAAAATCGTTTTCCCGTTTGCAAATAATTTTTGATTGTCCGTCGATGGTTTTAGGCCTGAGACGGCACCTAAATTTGCATTCGAACAAGGTTGTACAGATTGGGCGAGCCCTGCGGCTCCTGAGATCAGAACCGCGCCCGCCATAAGGCCCCGCAATAGCATTTATTCCTCCCCCGAAGAAGCTATGGGACGACCCTAGCTGAAATGTGCAAGAAACGGAACCAATGCGGTGATAATTTTAGTGGTTTTGCACACTCGATCCATATTCCCGCCATTTTCTTTGTGTCTCTTCTTGGATATTCAGCTATTTACTCGTGACCTGAATACCGGAGCGCGCAATGTTCAAAGAAATCTTCAAAAAGAAACTTGAAGAGGACCCGAAACTTAACGGGTTAATTGATGAAGTTGCCAAGCGTGAAATCCACGAAATGGTTGGCTCGATTCTAGAGAAATTGGATGCGGTGCCTGAAGATGCGGAGGCTGAAATCTCTGATAAGATTGCCGCTCATTTCGGCACAGAGATGCAAGAAGAAATCGATAAAATCACTGAAGAGGCCAAAAGCGAAGAGGAAGTGGCGCTGGAGGAACGGCGCGATTTGCTTGCGCATCTACGCAAGAAATCAAGATTTGCGGGCGATCCCACCAAATGGGAAGCCATGAATGATTTCGAGGCGGAAGCTAGAAAAATTGAAAAATCAGGCATGGGTCTGAACGCAATTGAGCATGAAATAAGCGCGATCCTAAGCAAGAACAAAGATTCCTATGGCCCGCTGACGCGTCGGCTTGGTGCGGCGGTCAAAGAGAAACTGGACGCGGGCGAAATTGGTGAAGATGGATTTTTATCGGGCGAGCCTGATCCGCGATTGTATCAAGAGATTATGACGCTTTTGAAACAAGGGAATGATCCGAACGAGCGCTCTTACTTGCAGGAATATCCAATCGAGCTTGCCCGGGAATTGGGGCGTTGGGATATTTTGTGGCTGCTGATGGAACAGGGGGCAAATATCTCGCTCGTGGGATGGGACAACGCACATTTGCAGCTCTTGTTTGGCACGGATGAGGGATTTGAAAAGGCTCTCGAAAAATATGAAATTCCACGCTTGGATAAAGAGGGAAAGACGCTTTTCGATCTTTGTTTGCACAAGGATGATTTCCCGAAATTTAAGATGTTGGTCGAAGTGGCGATGGATCGCTTCAACGCCCGAGATATTCCACTAGCAACCGCACTCTCTGTTATCGAGGTGGGGCGCAAGCTCGATTACCTACAAGTGTTGGTTGATGCAGGCCTGACGCTTCAAATGATGCAAGATCGCAATGTGCTGCATATTGCCTTGGCAGAACAGAATGATGCGCTCGTGGCGCAAATGCTGGAACAGGGCGCAGATGTAAATGCCATCCAAAATCTATTCCCGCATGACGACGAAGACATCAGCTATGCCCGTGCACAGGCTTTATTGTCGTTGGGCTGGGATCACAATCGACTACTTGCAGGTGGAAATGCGGATCAGATGCGACTGGTCACAGGCGCATGTCTTGCCACCGAGCGGGAGTTTACGGCTGATGACTTTGAAAATGGGCGCCACCAATATTTTGGCGACAGTAATCCACAACTGATCTCGAAGCCCTATTGGAAAGAGGCGATCCGATCCGGAAGAGCTGCAGCAAATTTTCGAGAAGAAATGAAGATCAGCGCCACCGAAGCGCCACCTGTTTGGTGCTTTGATCGGGTTGGCGCCACCACATCTAAGATTTCAGAATCGCGGTGGTTGCAAATCGGTGGCAGGCACGGGGAAGGCCATGATCCCGATCATCTGATTTACAATGATGTGGTGGTTCATGATGGGACGGGGCGAGCTAAAATTTATACCTATCCGCGAAGTGTTTTCCCCCCAACAGAATTTCACAGTGCGACAGATGTCGGTGATGAATTGATCCTATTGATCGGCAATCAAGGTTATGCCGAAGAAATGCGCGTCGGTCATACACAGGTCTATGCACTGGACCTGCGTGATTTTTCGATGCGCCCGCTTGCAACAAATGGGGAAGCGCCTGGATGGATATCGCGCCATCAGGCCGATCTAATCGGGGATGAAGTTCATGTCTTTGGTGGCAATGTTGAAACCAAGCAAGGTGTCGAACCTTTGACGGGTCGATATGCGCTGACCCTTACGACCGCAACCTGGCGGCGATTGGATGTTTAACCCAAACGCGCGGTTAAGATTTTGAAACTCGCAAATCCAAAAAATGCTGCAAAGGTCAGATCAAACCAGCGGCTTGCGCGGGCATAAGCGGCAACCATTTTTTGTGACGAGAACAGAAAAGCATAGCCCACAAATACCAGCAAAGATCCCGCGTATAGCGCTGCAAAATACTGAAATAGAATAGCAGGTGTTGCCCCAATGGGCACGATGATGGAAAACAGGGCGCCCCATCCCAACACCGCCTTTGGGTTGGTCAAATGGATCGCTGCCCCTTTGGCAAATAGAACTTTCGGACCGCCCTTGAACGGGGTGCCCATTTTCGTATCCCCGCCAATCCAAGCCGATTTTAACGCTTTGATCGCAAGCCACCCGAGATAGGCCGCGCCAACATAACGGATGATTTCAAAAATCCAAGCATTGGCCAACATGATCGCCGCCAAGCCCATGGCGGCGGCAATGCCCCAAGTTGCAGAACCCGCCGATATACCCAGGGCAAAGGCCAACCCAGAACCGCGCCCGGCAGTCATGGCCGTACCAATAATACCCATCGTGGCAGGTCCGGGCGAGCCCGCCGCCAAAATCCAACCGATCCAAAGAGCCATGAATTCAGGTGTGATCAAGCGCGTGCCTCATCCATCAACCGCCGCATTTCTTTGATCGAACCCTCTAGCCCTACAAAAATTGCCTCACCAATCAAGAAATGACCAATATTGAGTTCTTTGACTTCTGGGAATGCCGCAACCGGTTGGACGCTATCGAAGGTCAGCCCGTGACCAGCGTGGACTTCGAGCCCAAGCGAATGTGCAAAAGTCGACATCTCACGCAGACGCGCGAGTTCAGCGTCGCGGGCCTCAAAATTACCCTCTGCATGGAAATCGCAATAGGCGCCTGTATGGAGTTCAATAACGGGCGCGCGAATACGTGCGGCGGCTTCGATTTGGGCTTGATCCGCGGCGATAAAGATCGAAACGCGGCATCCTGCCTCGCGCAGGGGCGCGATAAAATCGCCGATGCGATTTTCTTCGCGGGCAAGCTCTAGGCCGCCTTCGGTTGTGCGCTCTTCGCGTTTTTCAGGCACGATGCAAACCGCATGCGGCACATGGCGCAGGGCGATTTTTTGCATCTCTTTGGTTGCGGCCATTTCGAAGTTCAATGGCAGCGTCAGATTTTCCATCAAAGCTTCGATATCGCTATCGGTGATGTGGCGACGATCTTCGCGCAGATGCGCGGTAATTCCGTCGGCGCCTGCACTTTCTGCCAAAATCGCCGCGCGCAAGGGATCGGGATAAGCCGATCCCCGAGCGTTCCGCACGGTTGCGACATGATCAATATTCACACCCAAACGCAACTTGTCAGACATCTTTCGCCTCTTTCTTGTCGAACCGCTTCTTTGCCGTGCTACCGATTTGTTTCAATCGGGCCGTGATTCGACCTTTCCTACGATTTTGATAGGCACGCACCAAAGGCTTGGAAATGGCATAAGCGACAATCGCCGAGATAAACCCCGGGATGATACCGCCCACTAGATAAGGGAAGATCACCAAATCTATCGCCTCGCCAAATCCGTTCCAATTGACTTCCGCCTTGGTGAACATCGCTTTGAAATTCCGCCAAGGGATCGCGACAAAATCGACGAGTCCATCGCGCACCTCGGGCCAGCGGGTTTCTGATGGAAGTCGCCCAAGCATAAAGAGACCCATCTGATGCGACACGATGCCGATTATGGGGAAAGTCAACGGGTTGCCATAAAAAGTTGCAGCAAGGGAGACCAAAACGTTGCCGCGCAAGATAAAGGCAAGAATGGCGGCTAGGATGAAATGAAGCCCGAAAAAGGGTGAATAGGTGACAAAAACGCCTGCAGCGACACCCATTGAAATTCGATGTGGTGTGTCGGGTGTGCGTTTAATGCGGTGCATCACATAGTTAGCCGCGCGCAACCAGCCGCCGCGCGGATAGATGGCTTCGCGAAAGATTTGAAAATAGGTTTTAGGCGTGCGGCGTTTAAACACGTTCCTGTCCTACCCTACCCCATTGAATTAAGACTTAAGATCGACGGTTGTTACATCGCTTGTTCGCGACGCGGTTGCAAGACATTTGCAACATCGGTGTCTGCTTCGATCGCAGTTGCCACCCGATCAAGATGTGCGACATCGGATAGTTCAACATCAATGGCGATGCGGAAGTAATCTTGTTTGCGTTCCAAGAACTCCATATCTGCGATATTGGCGTCTTGATCTGAAATGGCCGTACAAATGCGCCCCAAAACACCTTTGTAATTCGCCATCGTGACCTCAAAGGTTACAACGTTGTTGGCCTCTGCACTGCCTTCGGTCCAAGCTAGGTCGATCCAACGATGCGAGGTATCATCAAATTGCTGTAACTCGGGGCATGAAATCGAGTGCACTTCTACCCCTTTACCTTTGGTTGCGATGCCAACAATACGCTCGCCCGGCAGTGGTTGGCAGCAATTGGTATCTTTGCGCATCTGACCTGGTCCGAAACCCACGATTTTAACTGCGGGTCGCGTATCCTCTGCTTTGCTTGATTTTTTTGCTAATGCCGGGAACAGCGCCTCAACCACCGCTTGCCCTGTCAGCTCAGTAGAGCCGACCATGGCCAGCAATTCATCTTGGGAAGCGAGGCCCAATTTTTTGGCCGCAGTTGTCAGGGCTTTGTTTGTGGCGCGTTTTCCAACATGGTCAAAGGCCACGCGGGTAAGCTCCTGACCCAGCTTCATATAAGAGGCTTTGTTTTCCTCTTTCAATGCGCGGCGAATTGCTGATTTTGCGCGACCGGTGGCCACATTTTCGATCCAGCTTGCCTGTGGGCGTTGGCCAATTGCGGTTTGAACTTCGACTGATTGGCCATTTCGAAGGCGCGTCCAAAGCGGCACGCGACTGCCATCAACCTTGGCCCCTACACAGGAATTGCCGATGCGCGTGTGAATGGCATAGGCAAAATCCACGGGCGTGGCACCTCGCGGCAGTTTGACGACATCCCCCTTGGGCGTAAAACAGAATACCTGATCTGCGAACATTTCAAGTTTCACATGTTCAAGGAATTCTTCGTGATCCTCATCCTCTTCCTCGAACCGCTCGGAAAGCGTGGTTAGCCATTCCAGAGGATCAACGGAGAAACGGTTTTCAACCTGAACACCATCGCGATAGGACCAATGAGCCGCGACGCCGACCTCTGCCACTTCGTGCATTTCTTGGGTTCGGACCTGCACCTCGACCAGTTTTCCATCCCGACCCGAAACAGTAGTATGAAGCGAGCGGTAGCCGTTGGTTTTTGGGGAGCTGATATAGTCCTTGAAACGGCCCGGCACCAAGGTCCAGCGTTGGTGGATCGCCCCCAGTGCACGGTAGCAATCCTCTTGTGTCTCTGTGATAACGCGGAAGCCATAAATGTCAGAGAGGCGAGAGAAGGATAACGACTTCTCTTCCATCTTGCGCCAAATGGAATAGGGCCGTTTTTCGCGTCCCATAATTTCTGCCTTGATGCCCGCATTTTTCAAAACCATCCGCATATCGGTTAGAATATTTGGGATCACGTCGCCTGATTGATCCCGCAACGTGATGAAGCGGCGCATGATGGAATTCCGCGCCTCTGGATTGATAACCTTGAAGGATAAATCCTCTAGCTCATCACGCATCCATTGCATTCCCATGCGCCCTGCAAGGGGGGCATAGATATCCATGGTTTCGCGCGCTTTGATGATTTGTTTTTCGGGCTTCATGTAGCGGATAGTCCGCATGTTATGCAGGCGGTCCGCCAGCTTGACCAAAATCACCCGCAGATCACGCGACATCGCCAAGAAGAGCTTTCTGAAATTTTCTGCCTGTTTGGTTTCCACCGATGACAATTGCAGATTGGTCAGCTTTGTTACGCCATCAACGAGCTCTGCTATTTCTTTGCTGAACTCTTTTTCGATTACACGATAGGTTGATTTTGTATCCTCTACTGTGTCGTGAAGAAGTGCGGTGACGATTGTGGCATCATCCAAAGATTGACTTGCCGCGATACAAGCAACCTCGACGGGATGGGTAAAATATTCTTCCCCAGAATGGCGCGTTTGGCCTTCATGCATTTTGCGCCCAAATGCATAAGCCTTCTCAATCAGCGCGGCGTCTGTTTTTGGATTGTAGGACTGAACCTTATCAATAAGGGATTCGACTGGAATCATTCCCGTGGCCTTGAATGGGCGCGGGGGTTTCGCGCCTTATTTGATTTCCTGTGCTTCCATAAGCGCCCGCAGAAGATTTTCATCATTCATATCGTCGCCAGGTTTGTCGTCGCCGCCGCCCATAAGAAGCGCCATTTCGTCCTCTTCGGGTTCATCAACCTCGATCTGAGTTTGATGGCTTTCGATTGCCGCTTCGCGAAGTTGATCCGCGCTGAGCGTTTCTTCTGCGATTTCACGCAATGCAACAACAGGGTTTTTGTCGTTGTCACGTGGCACAGTAATTTCGGATCCAGAAGAGATTTCGCGCGCACGGTGTGCGGCCAACATCACCAAATCAAAGCGATTTGGAACTTTATCGACGCAATCTTCAACGGTTACACGTGCCATTTAAAACCCCTTTAGGAGACATAAGTTTCTGAAGTGCCGCATTTAGCTATCTTTAGGCCAAAGTGCAAGGGGTCATAACCCAGACATTTTGCTTGTTTCTAACGGCCTAAGCTCGGCTTTCGCTGCCTCATCCAAGGCGTCCCACATCTCTTGCACAGAGAGGTTTAAAATCGGGTGAACCCAGTTGGGGGCAATATCCTTCATCGGGCCCAAGACAAAGGCGCGATCCTGCAGGCGCGGATGCGGGAGAAGAAGCATTTCTGGCGTTTCTGACATCTGCTGTTCCAATGAAAGGTCCCGCCAATGGGTGTGGGTTTTTAGGTCAGGCAGAATAGTTTGGCCCTGAGCAATCAAATCCAGGTCTATAACCCGTTGACCCCATCGTTTCTGGCGAATTCGTCCAAGATCCGCCTCGATTTGGTGCAGGTTTTGTAGGATTTCATCTGGCGGTGATGCTGTTTCAAAGCCGATCACAGCATTCACAAAATCCGGACCGTTCCCCTTTGGAAAGGCAGGTGTTTGATAAAAAGCACTTTTTTTGATATAGTGCCCGTAGATATTTTCAATAAGCTGGCAAGCATTCAGCAGAATTTCTGCGTTGTCGGTAATACTCTCTGAACCGTTTGAGCCTAAGGCGACATATGTAACAATTGCGGGATCAGACATAAATTTCCTCTTGCAGAAAATACTCTGCGGATTAATTAACCACTGCTTTATCAGCGAAATAACACGCAATTCCAAGTTTCGCTGTTGGCATATT
>CAZRFT010000311.1:0-4537 GCA_964599255.1 uncultured Neptunicoccus sp.
TGTCCGCGGCAACATCAATTTTATCGCCGCGATCAAAATAAAACAGATCCGCACCAGATCGCTGTTCACGCACAAGCGGATTAAATTCAGACAGAAACATCCCATTTTTATAATCCCAAATGACCATGTAGCCATCGGCACACACAAGCACCGCACGAAACGGATTATGGGTGTTCCAAAGCTGCATATTCGTGCTGTCAGTGGCGTAGCGAATATTGAGCGGATCGAACATCAAGATGCCGCCATAATCCCGTACGTTTACCGCATTGACCAATCGTTGCAGGCGGTAGCTTCGCATCGCTTCAAGATTTGGGAGCTCAAGCCCGGCGGCTTCCCATTCCAGAAGCGCGATTAGGGTAGGGCCGATTTCGACCCGATCACCGTCGTTGGGCGAACCATCGGGAAGGGAATTTCCCTTGGTTGGATCAATTTTGCGGTTGTCTGAATAATGTTCGTTCATGGCCTTCTCCCTTGCGCTGGAATTTGACCCGAGCGGACTTTTCCTGCAGGCCTTTTTGCGGCAGGGTGATGTCGGAATCAGCCTAGGGTGAAATGTTGGAGCAATTCAAAAAAATATTACAAGATGAATTGCCCGTGCGCCCTTGGCAGCAAGAGGCGACAAGAAGGCTTCCTGGTATTCAACCACTTGATCCGTCCGATTGGATTTTGATCGATGAGGTTTTTGCCAAACAAATGGCGTATCGAGATTGGTTGCTTGAAAATGAACGTGACCTAGTATTCCAACAACTAGAAGATTTCGATCAATCGATAGCCCAAGAATTGTTGGATATGGTCTGCGAAGATTTAAAAACAAAAGAGGGTTTCAGCGTAAGCGACAGTTCAGTGACGCGCCCAGACGGGGTAGTTGTTGAGCGATCCGGGGAATTACCCCTTATCATTGCTGCACGGTTGGTTCAGCAAGATTTACTTTTGATGGAAAGCCGAGGTGGGGATCTGATATTAACCGCAGCTGTCCTGTGCTTCCCAGCCTCATGGTCGCTGAAAGAAAAACTTGGCAAGAGCCTGATGGGCATTCATCTGCCCGTAAAACACTATGAAGAAGATTTGAACAAACGGGTCCTACGCCTGTTTGAGGCGATCAAACCGGATCGCCCCCTTTGGCGGGCAAACTACCTGTGTTATGAAGATCCAAATTTATTCCAACCAAGAACCGAAGATAATCGTCGCTACGAAGGAATAGATTACATGCGCGTTGAAAGACAGGCGCTACGGCGATTGCCGCAATCAAATGCCGTGCTATTTTCGCTTCATACTTATGTTGTCAAAATGCAATCATCTTGGAGGGAAGAACTAGCAATCGCGTCTTCTTAGGTTTCCGAAATAGACGAGTTGTGAAGTCATTTAGGGACTTCGAGAATTGTGGGTTCTTTGCCCTCTTGATAGTTTTTATAAGTCATCTCCAGAGCGGTCTCAAAGTAACGCGTATATTCTTCTGTGTTGAAAAGAGGAGCTGTTTTTCTTTTCGAACCTAGCTCGTCACGTAGTGCAGCAAGTGTTGTTGGTTCGGTCGCTAGCGTCAGTGCTAAATTCTCATATTCTTCTTTTGTCTGCGCAATCAATTGTGGCATTTCTATCGCGCGCAAAAGGCTTGCTGCAACGCGAGAAGCAAAGCTACGCCCCTCTCTGGTCAATATAGGCAGACCTGCCCAAAGCGCGTCTACTGCCGTTGAATGGGCATTGTAGTTGAAGCAATCCAGAAAAAGATCAGCACAGGCCAATCGACCTAAGTGATCCTCAACAAGTTCTTCTCGATTTGAGAAAATAATTCGATTTGGATTAACACCGCGATCTTTGGCCTCGGCTTTGAGGTTTTTCATTGCCGCTGTTGGGGCCTTAGTAATCCACAAGACGCTACCTTTAACGCTCTTCAACAACCGCATCCAAATGTCGAATTCATCTGGCGTAATTTTGTAGCTGTTGTTGAAACAAGCGAAAACGAAAGCGTCCTCTGGCAAGCCTTGGCTTTGCCGTGTCATTTCTTCGTTTACCCTTTGCGCGTTGCTGGTCGGCATATAGGTATTTGGGAGGTAAATTGGGCTTTCCGAATAGAAGGGAATGTTTTCTTCTGGAATGATGGTTTTATCAGCAATCACATAGTCCATGGCGTCCATTGCCGTCGTTGCAGGATATCCCAGATAGGATATTTGTACTGGCGCGATCCTGTTCATAAATACGGTCGATCGATTGCCGCGGGTGTATCCCGATAGATCTATAGCGATATCGAAGTTCGCTTCGCGCAGGAAATCAATGGATTCCTTTTCAGTTTTGCCCGCTATTGAGATTTGCTTGTCAGAGGCTCTTTTGATTTCTTGGTAAATCGGATCTTGAGGTAAGGGAATGAGTTCGATGGTATTTACCTCAAATTTATTCCTGTCGATTCTTTTTAACAGTTCCAAAATTAGAAATGCGACCGGGTGCATTTTAAAATCAGCAGAGAAAAAACCAATGCGTAGCTTGGATTTATCGGCGCGCTTGTGTGAAAAGCTAATTTGATTGGCATTTTTTTGAGGAATTTCGATTTGCTTTATTGTGCGATCAAATATGCGTTTAGGATCGTCGTCCAGACTTAGAATTCTAAACACTTGTATCGGTTGGAGACCTAAACCAATGTCGACAAGTCTGCCCTTAAAAGTAGCCAATTTTTTCCAATCACATAAAACTAGTAGCCCTTTCATGAGGGAGCTTACTCTGTCCTCGTCGGTTGGATCCAACTCATTGGCTTTTTCTAGACTTTTGACAAAAGCCTCATCCATTTTCAGATTTTTTTGAGCCGTCGCCAGTGCGTCGAGCAAATCGATGTTCTGTGGGATGCGTTTTAGGGCATTTTGAGCATAGTCCTGCGCCCTGCTATTCTGCTCTGTCCGAATAAATACATGGACTATCCCAGCAAGAGCTTTTCCCGAATTTGGATCAATTTTAAGCGCCAGTTCGAAAGCGCGTTGTGCCGCTTCGAAGTCATGTTGACGATAGAGTAGCGTGCCGAGATTATTTTGGGCGGTTATATCATTAGGGTTTAGTAAAAGCGCCTTTTGCAAATATTCTCTTGCTGGTTCCAACAAATGCTGACTGACGTAGGCAGCCCCTAGGTTTGAGTGCGCTATTGCGGAGTTCGCATCTAGTTCGAGAGATTTTTTGAAAAAGCTGATCGCTTCATCGTGTTGTTTTAATTTCGCAAAGACGACCCCGATATTGCAATAAGCAGAAGCGAAGTCAGGTTTGATTTCAATTGCTCTTTTAAAATTAGCCAAGGATTTCTCTAAATCGCCTTCGCGTTCATAGTATCCGCCTAGAGCATTTAGTGCGGCATAGTTATTTGGATCAGAGTTAAGTATTTTGTCATAAAAAGTTTTAGGCGATTCAAGTTTCCCTGATTTTTCCAGAAGTTTAGAAAGGTTAGCCAGTGCTTGAATATGGTTGGGATTTGACTTCAGCGCATTCTCAAATGCTGCCTCAGCCTTAGCCGGATTGTTCAAGCCAAGTTGTGTCATACCCAAATTGTTCCAAGCATCGGCGTTTTTAGGCTGAACTTTTAAAAGTTTTTGAAGGGCGATGACAGCATTCGGTTTGTCATCAAGTTGAAGAAGCGAATTTGCGATCACATTATGAAGAAGGGCAATATTGGGATAATTGTTAAGCACCAATCTTGCCTGATTAATCGCTGAGCGGAATTGACCCTGGTTATAGGTTGCTAGGATTTTTTTGAGTTGTTCGCTGGGTGGGGATGCCATTAAGTCAAATCCTGGTTTTGAGATAACTGTTGAAGCCGCTCCTACCTTTTTTGTAGACGTGACCAAACTGTCAATTTAGTTTGGTTTATTTTATGCACATCTTTCAACTCCTCTTGGCTCTTTTATTTTTATCTGCATCTCCCCCGGTATTTGCCGAAGATAATTTGGAAAATAGAAAAGGCGCGGCTGAAGAAAAAATCCAGCACATCATCGAAGAATTAGGTGAAGATTATCTTCGTATCGTGAATGACGGATTTGAGCGAACCATGCAGACGGTTCAAAGACAGATTGAGCGGGAAGGGAACGGAACCATTTGGATGCAATCAGGAGCGGAGACAGGCGAATTGATCCGTCAAGCAAGGTTGCGCGCTGATTGGATGCAACGGTTTTTCCAATTTGATTTGGATGCAGATAACGAAGTTGAGCAAGCGGAGATCGCGCGCATCCTAAGCTTTGGCGGAAGTCATGGGAGCGCATCTAACCTGTTCACCAGTTTTGTCGCAGCTGATGCCGATCAGAACGAAATTGTAACTATGAAAGAATGGGAAGGCTTTATTGAGCCAAAGGTTAAAGCGCCGCAATCTCGTCGGAATTCAGACTATTATTTGGCAATTTTTGACTGGAATGACGATGGAGCCACCAGCCTAATTGAAGCCTCTAATATTGTTTTGGTGCTAACGGGTCGCAAAGAAGCAAGCTCTCTTGAAATTGAATAATAGTTTCTCTTAATTTTCACGAGTAAGCGCTCTGGTTCTTAGCCCGTTTGCTGATGATTTTTGAGGGTTTGA
>CAZRFT010000312.1:0-3679 GCA_964599255.1 uncultured Neptunicoccus sp.
AATGTATCGAAACGCGCCGCCATCAAGCGGGCATGCACCTCTTCTAAAATCTCTTCCAAACGCGGGCGCATAATACCAATGACTTCTGATCGCGTAATTTGACGTCGGTCGTGATCCCAATCGCCCGTTTTGCTGTTCAAATCGATTAGGTCGCGGTCATCCATCGATGTGGCTAAAACACCGCCATGAATGGTTTTTAAACGTTCCGCATCAGGCTTGGACAGACGTAGCCCCAAGGACAGATCATTCGTCACATGATCGCCACCAATCCTAACACTATCGGCATAAATCAGATGTTTTTTAAGGAAAATAGATACGGAAGTTGAGCCACCGCCGATATCCACAGAGGCCGCGCCAAGCTCTTGTTCATCTTCAACCAAAGCTGAAACCGCGGATACATAAGCGGACGAAACCACGCCTGCGAGCTCTAGATCGCAGCGGCGCACGGCCAACATGAGATTTTGCAGATGCACAGAATCCACGGTCAGTAGGTGCATATCAACCGACAATAGATGACCAATTTGACCCCGTGGATCACCCAAACTTGGATTTTGATCCAAGGCAAAATTAACAGGCATGGCATGGATGGCCTCTCTGCCCTCTCCAATATCAGGCAGATCACAGGCCGATAGAACGCGTCCAATATCGCTGTCTTCTACCGTGCCCGTTTCAACTTCGACCCGCCCTGTTAACCCGTAAGAGCGTGGTCGCGCGCCTGCAAAGCAAACCAGTACATGATCCACCCTTGTGCCCGCCATTTTTTGCGCGGCTTGGACGGCCGTGCGGATCGCACGTTCTACCTCTTCCATCATAGTGATCTCGCCCAAGCGAATGCCGCGGCTTTGGGTCTTGGCAACGCCGATGACGCGGAAAGAGCCGTGATTGGCAACCGCACCCAAACCTTCGGAGGCGCGCATTTGAACATTGGGATCAAATTGCAAAACCATACAGGTGATTTTAGTGGTGCCAATATCAAGAAGGGCAATCACGCCGCGTTGCAGGGCAGCACGACGCTTTGACCGCATGGCACGTTGAATATCATATACTCTGCTCATTCGACTTCACTCTCTAAAATACCCGTTCGGACAAGTTCCGCGGAAACTTCGCTCATGCGTAAAATCGGACGATCAACGACGCGCATATCAACGGCCCGAATATCTTTATCTAGGATGCTTTGCGTTTTATGCAGCGCGACAACCCTGTGAAGCGCGGTGATGGGATCTGCTTCGGGCAGTTGGATCATTTGCCCGCGATCGAGCATCATATCCCAGCGCCGTTCGCCCATTCTTCGCAGCCCGCGCAGACGCGTTTTTATCGGTGCCGCGGCCTTGAAAAGGGCAAGCGCTTCATCGATCGCATCCTCCGCGCCCATACCGGCAATAAGCGGTAAATCGCGTCGCTCTAACCGACTGGTAATGACCCCTGCCCGAACGCCATTTTCATCCAATAATTCTATCTCGCGCCCCTTCCGCCAAAGCAAAACAGCACGACGCTCGGTGATCTCGACCTCTAAAAGTTTGCCTTCAATTAGGTTTAATTGCGCTTCTTTGACCCCATCCATTGCCTCGACTTGCTCGCGCAATGTGCCCAATTCCAGTTCAAACGAGCTAACTGGAAATTGCAAATCGAGTGCAGCACGAATCCCATCAGCAATCTCGTCATCGACGCCGGTGATTTTTAGAAGTTCAATTTGAAATTCAGGGCGTGCCTCAAGACTATCGCGCGCCTCCACCAGCTTTTCAGTGAAGCTTTCTCGCAGACTATCTTGGCTCAAGGCCCAAAGGCCAAAACCCATCATCAAGATAAGCGGCATGCCCGTTCTGGCGACCGAGCGCACGACGGGCTTCAACCAAAGCCGCTCCATTTTATACCGGATTTTAGATGGCGCGGGGCCCAACTTGTTGGGGGCTTCTGCTTGCTGACCGAACAATCTTTCGATTTTTTCGCTCGCGACTTCTCCTAGTGGCTGGATATTTGGGGCCTCTTCTTTGCGCGCGTGAATGTTCGACAAAATTGTTGTTTCGACCGTTTCAACAGGCGTGAAATTATTGTGGGTCTTTTCTGTCTGCGTTTTTTCTTCGAACTGCTCTGACCCATCCAAAATTCTTCCAAATGGGTTTTCGGTTAGTGATATCTCCTGCTCCTCAGATGCCTTCTTAGGCACGCCCAAACTTGGTTCTTGACGCTCTATCTTTCGCATGACGCGTCCTCAACCAACCAGGAAACCAATTCAGGATAGCCAATGCCAACATTCGCGGCTTGCTCTGGGCTTAGCGATGTTGGCGTCATGCCAGGTTGCGTATTTGTTTCGAGAATGATGAGGCCATCCAGCCCTTTTGCCTCGTCCCATCTGAAATCTGTGCGGCTTAAGCCTTTGCAGCCCAAGGCCTCGTGGCAGCGCAAAGCGTACTCCATACAGGCATCAAAAATTTCCTTTGGAATATTGGCGGGAACCACATGATGTGATCCGCCTGCTTCGTATTTAGCGGCGTAGTCATACCACCCATCCGAAACAATATCTGTCACGGTGAGCGCCCGATCACCAAGCACAGAAGTCGTTAATTCACGACCAGGAATATAAGCTTCAACCATGACCTGATCGGGCATGGTCGAGGCCATTTCAGCGAGCGCATTGTCGCCCTCATTGACGATATAGACCCCGACAGAGGATCCCTCATTCACGGGTTTGACCACATAGGGCGGCGCCATCGGATGGGCATTCAAAACATCTGCGTCCTTCATCACGCGGCTTTCTGCGACCGGCAGACCTGCTGCGCGAAGTGCGACTTTGGCACGCTCTTTATCCATAGCCAGCGCAGAGGATAAAACGCCTGAATGTGTGTAAGGAATTTCAAGCCATTCAAGAATGCCTTGGACGCATCCATCCTCACCCCAGCGCCCATGAAGGGCATTAAAGACAACATCGGTTTTTAGCGCGCGCAGATCATCGACCAAGCTCTCGCGCTTGGCGTCCAAAACCTCTACCGGGTAGCCTGCTTCGCGTAACGCCTTTACGACTTCTTCGGCCGAACTCAACGAAACCTCTCGCTCCGCTGATGGACCACCACAAAGTACTGTTACGCGGGGTTTGCTGCTCATTTCGCCCGCCTGTTGTTGATGCCGTGATCGGCACTTCTTGTTTTATTCGGGTTCTCCGACCCGCATTATTTCCCATTCTAGCGTGATTTGGGAATTTTCGTAAACCTTTTTTCGCACCAATTCGCCTAATCCCTCCAAATCGGCAGCGCTGGCATTTCCAGTATTTATCAGGAAGTTAGGGTGCATTTCGGACATTTGGGCGCCGCCCAATGTTGCACCCCGCATGCCCGCATCATCGATAACCTTCCAAGCTTTCAATTCATGCGTATCATCTTGGCGCCCTGTTGAGCTGAACCCCGCAGGGTTTCGAAAGGTGGAACCGCAGGAAAGCTCTTTAACGGGCTGCGTTTCTGCACGTTTTTCTAGGGCTTGTTCCATTTTTAGCGCTAGTTCCGTCGGATCCCCTTTTGGCCCTTGCAATGTGACAGATGTCAAAACAAGGCCATCCTCTAAATCCGTGGAACGGTATTTGAAATCAATTTCATCACGTTTCAGGGTGATGCGTTTTCCTGTCCGCGTAACCCCAGAGGCTTCTAGGAAAACATCGGCCATGTAGGTGCCATAGCAGCCTGCGTTCATC
>CAZRFT010000313.1:0-17440 GCA_964599255.1 uncultured Neptunicoccus sp.
AACATTTTGCAGAAGGTCCAATGCGTGGCGTTCTGGCATATGATCCAGAGCCTAAAGTATCGATTGATTTCAATCACGACCCGCATAGCTCGACCTTTGCTCCGGCTCAGACACAATTAACAGACAAACGCCTTGTGCGCGTCTTATCTTGGTATGACAATGAATGGGGTTTTTCTTGCCGAATGGCCGACACAGCCGTTGCGATGGGTAAGTTGATTTAAACCGAGGAGAGGCTTTTGGACCAAAAAACATTCCGTATCCTGGCTGTGCTTATTCTTTTGGCAATTGCTGTGGACGTGGTTTTAAATGGGTCCGATACAATTGTTTTCCTGACACGTAAATTTATTGAGCTTTTGAATTGGCTCATCTTTTGGAGATGAAAATGGGGTTACGAACCTTAGACAGCTTGGATTTAAACGGCAAACGCGTGTTGATGCGCGTCGATGTGAATGTGCCAACCGAAGGCGGGCGCGTGACAGACCTGACGCGTTTAGAACGCGTAGCGCCAACCGTTTTGGAAGTGTTGGAGAAAGGTGGCAAACCGATCCTGCTTTCCCATTTTGGGCGACCTGACCGTGGGTTTGACTTGAACCTATCGAACCAACAAACCGTCTCTGCCCTTTCTCAAGTCCTGAAACACCGCGTCCATTTTGCCACCTCTTGCATTGGTGAGACCGCGCAAAAAGCGGTAGATACCTTGCCCGAAGGGGATGTCTTGCTGCTTGAAAACACCCGCTTTCATGCAGGTGAAAAAAAGAATGATGCTGAGTTTTCTAAAGCTTTGGCGGCTTTAGGGGATGTTTTCGTTTCTGATACGTTTTCGACTGCGCATCGCGCCCATGCCTCTGTTGTTGGGGTAGCAGAATTGTTGCCATCTGCGGCAGGCCGCTTGATGGAAGAAGAAATTCGCCAGCTTGAAGGTGCGCTTTCCACACCAGAGCGTCCCGTTATGGCGATTATTGGCGGGGCAAAAGTATCCTCAAAATTGATGCTAATCGAGAATCTCATTCAAAAGACCGACAAGATCGTCATTGGCGGTGGCATGGCAAATACTTTCCTCGCCGCACAAGGGATGAAAGTTGGCCAATCGCTCTGTGAGCATGATCTTCAGGACGTTGCCTTGAAAATATTAGCAGATGCAAAATCGGCCAATTGCGAAATTATTCTGCCCGTCGACATTGTGACAGCGGCTGAATTTAAAGCTTTTGCCGAAAGCCAAACAAGTGCAGCCGATGCCTGCCCCGATGATCGCATGATTTTAGATGCAGGTCCCGAAACGGTCGCAATGATCAAGAAACATATTGATGAGACCAAAACGGTGATTTGGAATGGTCCCCTTGGTGCGTTCGAAATGGAGCCATTCGATGCTGCAACGGATGCAATTGCTGCCTACGTAGCGGAAAAAACCCAAACAGGGGTGCTGTTGTCCGTTGCAGGTGGTGGCGACACGGTTGCAGCGCTTAACGGATCCAATTCAGCCGATAAATTTACCTATATCTCAACTGCCGGGGGCGCCTTCCTTGAATGGATGGAAGGCCGAACACTGCCTGGTGTTGAAGTTTTGATGGATTAAGGAGTTTTACCGATGAACCAAGATCAAGCCAATCAAATGGAAAATGGTGCGGGCTTTATCGCGGCCCTTGATCAATCTGGCGGCTCTACGCCCAAAGCGCTGCGCCTTTATGGGGTTGAAGAGGATCAATACGCAAGCGACGCGGAAATGTTTGATCTGATCCACGAAATGCGTTCGCGTATTGCCATGGCGCCTGCCTTTAGTGGCGAAAAGGTTATCGGCGCGATCTTGTTTGAAATGACAATGGATCGCGAAATTGCGGGCAAACCTGCGGCACAATACCTGTGGGAAGAGAAACAGGTCGTTCCCTTCCTAAAAATTGACAAAGGTTTGGAAGAAGAAAGCCAAGGCGCGCAATTAATGAAACCCATTGATGGGCTTGATGCGACTTTGGCCCGCGCGCGCGATTTGGGGATTTTTGGAACCAAAATGCGCTCAGTTATTCATAGCGCAGATACGTCTGGCATTGCGGCCAATGTGGCGCAGCAATTTGAGTTTGGTCGTCAAATCATTGGCCATGGCTTGATGCCGATCTTAGAGCCGGAGGTGAATATCAACGCGGCCGATAAAGCTGAAGCAGAAGCCAAGTTGCTCGACGAGCTAACCCGCAATATCGAGGATTTGGGCGCTGATGAACGCATTATGCTGAAGCTTACCTTGCCGGAAGCGTCCAATCACTACACCCCCGTCATTAATCACCCAAAAGTCATGCGTGTGGTTGCCCTATCTGGTGGTTATAGCCGCATGGAGGCCAATCAACGCCTATCCCAAAACCAAGGCATGATCGCCAGTTTTTCGCGTGGTTTGACCGAAGGATTAAGCGCAAAACAGTCTGACGCGGAATTTCAGTCCCTTTTGGCAGATGCGATTGAGTCCATCTATCAAGCTTCAAAGGCTGGTTAATCCAGTAAAATCAACGTTTTCCGAATCGCTGGGCCAGAATTAGCAATTTTTTTGCCCTCCGATTCGTTTTAGGGATTCACAAAGCGAATCACTTGTGTCATGATTCGGGTAAGTCGCGGAACAAACAACGCGATAGGTATAAAAATGACTGGCACAAATAAGAAAAAAATTGGCTTTGGACCCGCCCTGTTTTTTGCAGGTGTTATCGCGGCGACCGGCTATTTTTTATTTGCAGCCGTACAAGGCGAAAATGGTCATCTAAGCCGCATGGCGGTCGAAGCCGAAGAAAAGCGTCTTTTGGCAGAATTGGCTGATTTGCAAATTGATCGCGCAAAACTGGAAAACAAGATTTATCGCCTGTCTGACGAATATTTAGACCTCGACTTGCTCGACGAGCGTGCCCGTCTGGTCCTTGGAATGGCACGCGTGGATGAGGTGATAATCCGCTAGAACCTCTATCCAACTACCTAGAAAGGCCGCCTCTATCCCTCGTAGGCGGCCTTTTTTTGTGTGCTGGTTCTTTATAGGTAGTTAGGTTATAATATAGTTCAATATTAAACCTTTTGAGGATATGCATCTTGTCAGCTGCTAAATCTAAAAAGTCGGCCAATATATCTGGCGACGAGCTTCTTCACTATTATCGCGAAATGCTAATGATCCGCCGTTTCGAAGAAAAGGCAGGGCAGCTCTATGGCATGGGAAAAATTGGCGGCTTCTGTCACCTCTATATCGGCCAAGAAGCCGTGGTTGTAGGGCTCGAGGCGGCTGCAAAGGAAGGCGATGCACGCGTGACCTCTTACCGCGATCACGGCCATATGCTGGCCTGTGGCATGGATCCAAATGGTGTCATGGCAGAGCTGACGGGACGCGAAGGCGGGTATTCCCGCGGCAAAGGCGGCTCGATGCATATGTTTTCTTATGAAAAGGGCTTTTTCGGCGGTCATGGTATTGTTGCAGCCCAAGTTCCTATCGGTGCTGGATTGGCTTTCGCCAAGAAATACAAAGGCACGGATAATGTATCTTTTGCCTATTTCGGCGATGGCGCCGCAAACCAAGGCCAAGTCTATGAGACCTTTAATATGGCAAGCCTTTGGAAACTGCCCGTTATTTTTGTGATTGAAAATAACCAATATGCGATGGGCACTTCGTTGCAGCGCGCCTCCTCTACCCCAGAACTATATACGCGCGGTGAGGCATTCAACATTCCCGGCGAAGCTGTTGATGGGATGGATGTCTTGGCGGTGAAAGAGGCCGGACTGCGCGCCGTTGCACATTGTCGCTCTGGCGAGGGGCCCTACGTCCTAGGTGTAAAAACATATCGCTATCGCGGGCATTCTATGTCGGATCCTGCGAAATACCGCACACGCGAAGAAGTCCAAAAAATGAAAGATGAGCGCGATCCAATTGATCATGTGCGCGACATGCTTGAACAGGGCAAACATGCAACTGCGGAAGATCTAAAAGAGATCGACAAGCAGATCAAAAAACGTGTGCAAGAAAGTGCGGATTTCGCGCTTGAAAGCCCAGAACCCTCTGTCGGCGAACTCTATACAGATATCTATGTCGAACAGACCGCCCAAGGAGGCGCTGCCTAATGCCGCATTTTGAAATTCACGTTAGCGATGTCACTAAAGCTAAAGAATTCTATGCTGGCTTGTTCGGCTGGAGCTTTATCAAAATGGAAGGCGACGAGGCTGAAGCCATCGACTATCACCTCGCCGAAGGAGAAGAGATTGGTTTTGATAAAGGGCTGACACTCGGCCTGCTTAAACGCATGGGCGATGCGGCCCCGAACGGCTCAGCAATACGCGGCGGAACAATGACGTTCGAGGTTGCCGATTGCGACAATCGTTATGCTTGGGCCTTAGATAATGGTGGTGCAGAGGCACTTCCTCCAACAGATTTTGAAGGGATTGGTCGCTGTGCATATGTCGAAGATGGTTTTGGCAATGTTGTCGGCATGATTACCCCCGCACAGGAAGAAAACTAATATGGCTATTAATATCCTTATGCCCGCTCTCTCTCCTACCATGGAGGAAGGAACTCTTGCCAAATGGCTGGTCAAAGAAGGGGACACGGTAGAAAGCGGTCAAATCATTGCAGAGATCGAAACCGACAAAGCAACGATGGAATTTGAGGCGGTGGATGAAGGTACCGTTGGAAAAATCCTCGTCGCTGAAGGCACCGAAGGGGTCAAAGTCAACGCGCCTATCGCCATTTTAGCAGACGACGGCGAAGATGTATCCAATGTGGACACCCCCGATACGCCTGCACCCGAAGAGGCACCTCCTGCAGAGAAAGCGGCGCCCGCCGCCGTTGCCACCCCTGCGGCTGTGATATTGCAAGATGTAGCGATACCGGATGGAACAGAAATGGTGGACACATCCGTGCGCGAGGCGCTGCGCGATGCCATGGCCGAAGAAATGCGCGCAGATGAAGATGTTTTCGTCATGGGGGAAGAGGTCGCTGAATACCAAGGCGCCTATAAGGTCACACAAGGTCTGCTAGATGAGTTCGGTGAAAAGCGTGTGATTGACACACCTATCACCGAACATGGTTTTGCTGGTATTGGTGTGGGGGCCGCCTTTGGTGGGCTGAAACCCATTGTTGAATTTATGACGTTTAACTTTGCGATGCAGGCGATTGACCAAATTATCAACTCAGCCGCTAAGACGCTTTATATGTCAGGTGGTCAGATGGGTTGCCCGATTGTCTTTCGCGGGCCCAATGGAGCTGCTGCTCGGGTCGCTGCACAACATTCGCAATGCTACGCAGCCTGGTATGCACATATCCCTGGGTTAAAGGTCTGCATGCCCTACTCTGCCGCCGACGCGAAGGGCCTATTGAAATCTGCAATCCGCGATCCAAATCCTGTCATCTTCTTGGAAAATGAAATCATGTATGGGCAGAGCTTCGAAGTGCCTAAAATGGATGATTATACGGTGCCAATTGGCAAGGCTCGGATATGGCGCGAAGGTGAAGATGTCACAATCATCTCTTTTGGGATTGGCATGAAATACGCGCTCGAAGCTGCCGACCGACTAGCAGAATTGGATATTCATGCAGAAGTGATTGATTTGCGTTCACTGCGCCCGATTGACTACGATACGATCCTTACCTCGGTGAAGAAAACCAATCGCTGTGTAACAGTGGAAGAGGGTTTCCCCATCGGATCCATCGGCAACCACCTTGGCGCGACGATTATGCAGCAAGCCTTCGACTACCTTGATGCGCCTGTCATAAATTGCGCTGGCAAAGATGTGCCCATGCCTTACGCTGCTAACTTAGAACGCTTGGCGCTGGTAACGACGGAAGAAGTCGTCGAAGCAGTTAAATCTGTTACCTACAAATAAAGGGGAAATTACATGGCGATAGAAATTTTAATGCCCGCGCTTTCCCCAACAATGGAAGAAGGCACGCTCGCTAAATGGCATGTCAAAGAAGGCGATAGCGTCGAAAGCGGTGACATCATCGCTGAAATTGAAACCGACAAAGCCACGATGGAATTTGAAGCTGTCGATGAAGGTGTGATTGGGAAGATTGTCATCGCTGAAGGCACCGAAGGCGTAAAAGTGAACGAACCCATCGCAGTCTTGTTGGAAGATGGCGAAGACGCATCAGCTGTAGAAAACGCCAAAGCGGCCCCAGCACCATCAGCCGCGCCAGCGGATGACGCGGGCGATAAGGCGGCCGCGTCAGGGGCCTCCGCAGCGCCCGCCCCTGCTCCAACTGCCAAACCAACCGACAAAGGTGATCGTGTCTTTGCAACACCTCTTGCGCGCCGCATTGCCGCCAACAAAGGCTTGGATTTGAAATCTCTCAAAGGGTCTGGTCCACATGGCCGCATCGTCAAAGCAGACGTAGAAAACGAACAAGCCGCACCAGCAGTAGCTCAAGCTGCACCATTGGCAACTTCTGCTAGCTCCGACCAAGTTAAAGCCATGTATGATGGTCGCGAATTCGAAGAGGTCACCCTCGACGGTATGCGCAAAACAATTGCTGCGCGTCTAACCGAAGCCAAGCAAACCGTTCCGCATTTCTATCTGCGCCGCTCAATCAAAATCGACAATCTGTTGAAGCTCCGTTCACAGATGAACAAAGGGCTAGAAGATCAGGGCATCAAAATCTCGGTAAATGATTTCATCATCAAAGCCTCTGCAAAGGCTCTTCAAGACGTGCCAATGGCCAATGTGGCTTGGGCAGGTGATCGCATTTTAAAATTTGATGCGTCCGACGTTGCTGTCGCTGTCGCAATCGAGGGCGGGTTATTCACTCCTGTCCTCAAAGATTCCGACACAAAATCTTTGTCAGTGCTTTCATCAGAGATGAAAGATCTCGCGACCCGTGCACGTGATCGCAAACTTGCACCGCATGAGTATCAAGGCGGAAGTTTCGCGATCTCCAATTTGGGGATGATGGGCATTGAGAATTTTGATGCGGTCATCAACCCGCCGCATGGTTCAATCCTCGCTGTGGGCGCTGGACAAAAACAACCCATTGTTGGCGAGGATGGACAAGTGACAATCGCAACTATGATGTCAACGACACTCTCAGTCGATCACCGCGCGATTGATGGAGCATTGGGGGCAGAGTTCTTGGGTCGTATCGCCCACTATCTTGAAAATCCAGCGGCGATGCTGGCTTAAGATTTTGTCGGAAAAATCTGATCCATAGAAATGGCTGGTTGATCACAACCCGCCGCACCTACCTCTTTTGCGGGCACGCCGGCCATTGTGGTTTTTTCAGGTACATCTTTCAAGACAACGGACCCCGCCGCAATCTTGCTACACGCGCCAACTTTGATATTGCCGAGGATTTTCGCACCTGCACCAATCAGGACGCCCTCTCCGATTTTTGGGTGGCGATCGCCATCTGCCTTACCGGTGCCGCCCAATGTCACGGAATGCAACATCGAAACATTATCGCCGACAACTGCAGTTTCGCCAATTACAATTGAATGGGCGTGATCTATCATGATCCCTCTGCCAATTTTCGCGCCAGGGTGGATATCAACACCAAAAACCTCAGAGCAACGCATTTGAAAGAAATAGGCCATTTCTTTACGCCCCTCTTCCCACAACCAATGACCGATACGGTACGCTTGCACGGCCTGATACCCTTTAAAGAAAAGAAGCGGTTGAATATATTGCTGACACGCTGGATCCCGCTCATGGATCGCGACAATATCTGCTCTTGACGCGATGCCGATCTCCCTATCTGCTTCCAGCGCTTGCTCAGAAATTTCACGGATCAGCTGTGCGGGCATCTCATCCGAACCAAGCTTCAACGCAATCCGATAGGCCAGCGCTTTTTCAAAGCGTGAATGATGCTGCACCGATGCATGTACGATACCCGACATAATCGGTTCACGCTTTACAAGGGCTTCCGCCTCTTCATTTAGGCGTTTCCAAACCGGATCTACAGATTCAATAACAGGTTTACGCTCGGCCATATCAATCTTCCTTTACTTCGGAATATAGGGCCTCAAGTCAAAATGCAAAATCAAACTTTGTGAAAACCGTGATCAATTATACTGGATCAGGCGGCGTGTAGCACATGGTATGAATAGCAAATCGTATTTTACCACTTACAAAATCCCCCGAACCCGCCTGCAATCGAATAATTGGCGTATTAGGATAAAAGTAAAATCGCTTTGTTGTTGCAGTAAAGCCCACTTCATTCAAACCAGTTGGCAGACTTGTTCCAAATTGCGTCGAATTTGTATCCGTGCCCAAACGCCAAGAAGACGCCCCTGTCAAAATAACTTCTTCGACCACGCGGAATGAAATAGCCGTAATCCAAGAATAATCTGGAATGGATGCTGCTAGGTCATTTGTATTGCCTGCTGTAACAGCGTGCTCATACTCATCCAACGCAAAACAAAAGGCGCTTCCAAACGGCTGTTGATTAACCAACATATGATTGCCCGAATAAAGCTGTGCCCAATTAGCGCCATCAAACACCCGCTCTTGTGATTGATCGACCAACCAGGCGCGCCAACCTTCTTTGGGGGTCACAAATTCCCATCCCCCATTTGCAAAGATAGCAAGTAATCCCTCCTGCCCATTCCAAACCCCCGTCGCACCATTGGGAACCGAATAGCAAGTTCCATCCAATGGGTTTAACGGTGGGGAAAGGACCCCAAGGGATTGAATGCGAATTTGCGCAAATGCGTCTAGTCTGGCGAGCGCTTCATTGACCGTAATGTGTTTTTGCGACTGCGCGGCAGCCAAAAGGGGTATTTCAAATTGCGATGTTTCAGACATAAATCGTTTTCCTCGATACAGCGCCGGCACCAAAAATTTGAGATACCTGTGCGACTTCAAATTCAAATTCACTTACCACCCCATCCAGTGCCATCTCGCTTGCGAAATAGGTCACTTCCGGATCAACTAAGGTCCAGCT
Source organism: uncultured Neptunicoccus sp. (assembly GCA_964599255.1). Classification (GTDB taxonomy): domain Bacteria; phylum Pseudomonadota; class Alphaproteobacteria; order Rhodobacterales; family Rhodobacteraceae; genus Amylibacter. Next base: position 8,882 of record CAZRFT010000313.1, read on the forward strand.
TCTCACCTCAGTACCATTGACAAAAACCTTGGCGTGATAGCTTTCCGTAACTTCGTTTAGCGGTTCATCCGGTGTGTTCCATACATCCAAACTGCCTCTTGTTCGGCGCGTCCAAGTCAAACTCATATCACCATTTTGCGAGGATTGCCGCAAATGAGCCGGACTAAATGGTCTCGATGCAATTCGCTTGGTGTTAAAACCAATATCTTGATAAGCAGCTTCCGATACTGGCAAATTCGTCGGTCCAAAGCGATAGGTGACATCCAAGTTAAGCCGAGCATCCGGCACATTGAAATGCACATAGCCGCCGTTCAGAAAGACAATTTGTGCGCCAATACCAATATCCTCATGTGCCGTAGCTTCCGTTCCCGATTGCCCGCGAAGAAGGCCGCTTAGTAGATATTTTCCAGATGCCTGCAGCTCCGCATTTTGGAACTGGATCAATTCCCAAGCGCCGGTATTGGTTTCAACGGCAAATAAATTTTTTCCAGATAGCAAATCTAAGCGCGAGACACTTGCAAGGCCGCCAGAGGACAACACGACTTCAAAACTCAATCTTGCTAGCCGATGAGGATCCGCGCCACTAATTGGTGTTTCAACGCGGCCGAATTGCGTTGCTTGAGAAAGTGTCGCCTCCAGTTGATAAGCGCCGCCTAACTCCTGGCTGTAGATAGCCGCTCCAGACCACGGCTCCGAGGTTGCTGCAAAAACAAGGTTTTCTTCAGGAACATCAGGCGCAAACAATGGAAGGTCGAGCAATTGGCCTAGCACGGGTGCAATGGGCGCCGGTGGCAGAAGACGACCAACATTATTTTCAATCGGCGCAGGCTCGGTTTTCAACTGAGCTATCCGCTCCCCCGTATAGGCGCGCGCAAGCCCACTTTCCTCTCCGGTAATTCTATAGCGCGCAGGACCCGTCATGTCCTGAAATTCCAGGACGGAACCGATTTTCACGCTTCGAGATGGCGGAAGCGTGAATGCCACAACCTCTTTGTCCGCCAAATGATCATCTAATTTTTCAAACGCAAGCAGATGAGCATCGTTGCGTTCCATCACTATTGGAAGTTGGTAAGAGATTTTTGCAGCCGTGGTTTCATCAAAAGAATGTGCATCTTGTTTTGCAAATTCATAAGCATCATCAGCATCCCAAAACCCTACCGAAACCGCATTTGGGCGTTCCAAATTGGATTCCCTGGTGAATTCCAACTCAGATCGATCCTCTTCCACAACTAAATACCAACTATCGATCGTATGGGTCGTTTCTTCGTCCAAGAAATTGAATTGAATCAATCCGTTACACTCCGAAGCGGAGAAGTTATAGGCCCGCATCAAATCTTCTATGCCGCGACGTGCAGATTGCGGACGCGTCACAAGAAATCCTCGAACCATTCGCCGTAGGATGTTTACATCGATTTTTTGAACATCGGACATCCCCGACAGCTCAGCTACGATTTGGCTGAGTTCAACTGACGCGCTTCGACCAGAAATCCAATGGCCCAGCCGGTGGTTCTCACCATCCGACCACGCATCAACCCGATACGGGAAATCTGGCCAGGGTCGAGCATCCCATGCCCAAATAAATATGTTATTGGTATCTATCATCTGTGCGCCATAGACGTCGGATCGGGGATTGTTTTCCCAAGACTGCCAATAGTCCAAAACAGCTCGGATCGCGCTCATTTGGATTTGCGCGTCATGTTCACCAGTTGAATAATACGGCACTGCAGATTCTGATGATTTTGGGTCGATAAAAACATTGGGTTGGTTTGTCGCCTTGTCGACTGCACCAAATCCTAACTCCGTGAACCAAATCGGCTTTCCCTGCGGCACCCAATTCGTTGGCGTATCCGACTGCACGCCTCCCACTCGATTATGGTGTTGGTTTTCCCACCAGTTTCGAATGTCCTTGTAGCGGTATATCCAGGGTTGGTTATATGCCCCATCCGTGATTTTTGTTCGGTTTTGAATCTCTCGATCCAAAGGGGATTCGTAGTACCAATCATACCCCTCCCCACCCTCAATATTTGATTGCAAATAGTCTTGGTCATAGATCGACGGTGCATCTCCATCCAAATGATTGGGTTCGTCGCGCCAATCAGACAGCGGCATATAATTATCGATACCGACAAAATCGATTTCCGAATGCGCCCAAAGCGGATCAAGGTGGAAAAATACGTCTCCGCTTCCGTCTGTTGGCTGATGGCCAAAATATTCAGACCAATCCGCGGCATAACCGATCTTAACCTCTGGACCCAAAATGCTTCTGACGTCATTTGCAAGTCCAATGAGATGTTCAACAGCTGGAAACTCATTTGAACCATTGCGAAGGCTTGTAAGCCCGCGCATTTCAGAGCCTATCGAAAAAGCAGCAACCCCACCGACTGCTGCGCATAGATGTGCGTAATGCAAAATGAAGCGACGATAGCTCCATTCCTCAGGCCCAGTATAGGACACCTCTGTTCCGACCACGTTAAAGTCAGAAATAGCCGCTTGGCCAAAGAAAGCATCAATTTCCACCTCTACCGCATTTGTTTTGTCAGGACTCCCTACCTGACCTGGCGCTAACGATGCCGTTATTCGCCCGCGCCATGGCAATTTTGGTTGATCAACCGAGCCTGTATAGGGATCAACCAAGCCATTGGCTTGGGGAATATCCATCAAAACAAAAGGATAGAAAAAGACATCCTGATCACCAGCCTTGATCAACTCGATTGCCTCTACTATCGATTGATCTGTCGGCGTTCCCCCATAGATGGGATCTCCGTCTTCCCGCGAAATTTCCTCTGCAAATTCGCGCGCTAGCCCGTTCACGGACCAGGGCAATTTGTCTGTAACATTGTTTTGAAACTCGACCTTTGGTTTGATCTCGCAGCGATCACACCGCAAATCATCGCCAAACCAACTCGTAACCAATCCTACTGATTTACAATTCGGCAGGTCGGCTTTTAAATCAGCAATCGAATTTTCAATATTTGAGCCCCCCCGAAGGGAATGTGCATTTGCCGGCTTTGCCTCCGCGAACGCGCCTTCGTAGATCACTGGCGTAGTCGCCAGAACATATTCACCACTTCCTGGGATAAGGCTGACGGCAGGAATAAGATCTTGGACGGTTTTTTCTGTTCGAAATTCGCTTAACGGCTGACGAAAAACCTCGAAGTTTAATTGAGGAATTCGATTTCCATATTCAGCCAGTGGAAGTTCTTCAATAACAACATAAGCGGTGCCTCGAAAAGCAGGCGTATTTTCGATCCCTTCATGGGAGGCGATAACGGCGTCAGGTTGCTGCTCTTTTGAGCCTTGGTGAAAAGTGATGTTTAGATTTGATTGATCAATTTCACGCCCATCAGCCCAAATTCGACCAATGCGGGAAATTTCACCCTCTCCAACAGCGATAGCCAGTGAAATAAAATAGCTGTAACTTATCGTTGTAACGGTCGGCTGTTTTACCAACTTACCGCCGCCCCCCGAAACTTGGCTATTTTCAACCTCGATGAAATCACTGGACCAAATAACATGTCCCGGCACGCGAACGCGCCCGAATGCACGTGAAATTGGGGCGCCTTCACCCGCCGTTTGAACTCGAAAGCTATCGATTTTGCCAATTTCTTGGGTTTTATCTTCTGGGCCGAATACAGCCCCATCCACTGCGCGCCCCAGGGTGCCTCCAATGGCTTGGCCGATCGCGGCCGCTGAAATACCTAAAACAGAGCCGCCAATGGCACCACCAATTGCACCGCCGACAGCGGAAAGTACTAACGTCGCCATTTATTCTTCCTTTTCGGGGTAGTAAAATTGTCCCACAATTTTTCTTAACCAGACATGCCCCAATGGCACCTCAACAACCCCCAGACGCGGGATCGCATGGATCAAGCGGCTACCCCTTTCACAAACAATTCCGACATGAGAGGCTGGTCGACCGCGGCGCAACCGAAATACCAGCACCATCCCATCTGCAATTTGCCCGCCATCGCTCACGAGATTTTCGCTTAACCCATCGAGCAACCATTCAACTTGCTGTTCTTCAGCCCAATATTGGCTGTAAGGTGGAAACGTTGGGGTAGTTTGCGCGACAACCTCTCGCCAGACGCCGCTTAATAGCCCTACGCAATCAACTCCATGACCATATGTACTGGATTGGTGGCAAAATGGCGTTCCCAGCCATTTTCGAGCAGCCGATACAACCGCTGCTTTATGACTGCTCATTTGGGATTTGGATAAGCCAGCAACCAATCTTCGCCAGGCATAAATGGAAAACCTTGGAAATTTTCGACATTCTGAAATTTCGATTTGCATGTCTCATGCTGCTTATCACAACCCGCAATCATCCGAAGGGACGCGCCAGCCATCGGTTGATGGAAAAAATCTTCTGCTAGTTCTATCCGCCGTTCACTGTGAACAATTCGATCCGAATGTACGCGAATGACGCGTCCCTGATTTGGACCATCAAGCGCTTCAACGCTTCCATAAGCAAACCAATCATCAGGTAGATCAAGCTCTCCTTCAAGGTAAAGAAGCTTGTGTCCATCAACACGTTTGACAGTCACCTCCCTTAAGTAGTTCGGACCCTCCGGATCGAACTTGCACCTCGCGTCCCCAAGAAGGGCGTCGCATTGTTTTAAATAATGGCGACCTATTGGCTTGCTCAACCGGTCCGTTAAACTGCGAAGCTCTACAGTGAATTGGTTTTGATCGAATGTTACTTCGCCAAAATTTCCACGAAAAATCAATTGCCGCGCGTTGGTATCTGCCCAGTTCACATGCCAAATGAAAACTTCCGCTGCATCAAATTTGCCTTCCGATAAATCGCTTTCTGAAATGCGATCAGAATTTAGAACCCCAACGACTTCGCTGTTGTCCACCTTCAAGCCCTGACCAGATTGCAACATACGGGCGTCAAAGCCAGCGACTGGTTCAAAAGAAAAATCTTCAAAAGACAGCTTACGGTCATGATCGGTAAAACCAAATCCAACCCCGTCATTGCGAACGACCTTCCAACAACGGCACGTCGTTGTTGCTCCAAGCTCTAAATGTGCCTGAAGGGCGCCTTGAACAACCTCGATCATACGCGCACCTCTATGACGGGCACGGAGGGTATGTCGCCTGCTTCAAATCCGGCAGAGTTAATATCTAGAAAATCTGTGTCGAATCGCACGGGCACATCAAATTCAAAGCCAGCGGTTAATTCGTCGAACTCCGCTGGAATATCGGAAAAAGCCACAACGCCTGTTTTGTAGTCAATCGTATAATCCGACCCTTCTACAAGCTCTTGACCCCCATTCCCGATCTTTACCGTTCCTTCAACCGGCTTGGTGATGGCACGGGTATAACTTCCTTCGCCAGAGCTGTAGGATTTTGACAATTGGAACTCTGGCGTAAATCCATCACCCGTTGCAAATACCTGGTCTGTGAATTCAGCAACGCGGCTAGGAAGAGTGGAACTGTAGTCGGACCAATCTTTCCATCGAAATCCATATAGCCGCCCGCGACGCGCCTCAAAAAAAGCGATGATCTCTTGAAGATCATCCACACTTCGTGCCGCCAAGCCTGCGTCGTACCTGCGTCTTGAATCCGCCCAGGGTGTATTGCGTTCCTCATGACCACTTTTCATCGTGACCACGTCAGTTCTTCGCTCAGGCCCACCTGTGGATCCAAAGCTCAATCCGGGGGGAAAGCGTACCTCATGAAAATTCATCTTAAACTCCGGCTAAAAATTCTTTTTTCCGCGCTGAATCGCACGACTTAGACCTGCCGCGATTTGGCTACGTGATCTGGCAAACCCCTGAACGTCAGGCGTTGAGATGTTCATATTAACGGTAACATTAGCTCCACCATGCGTGCGCACACCCAATGATCCGTCAGAGGATCGCGCCAGCGGCATAATCGCTTCCGCCCCCGCCTCGCCCATCAAACCTGTTGCCCCGCCACGCATCGGAAATGTCGTAGGTTGGGTTACAACGCCTCCCTTGGCGAAGGGCATGACACGGCCAGAGCTGAACGCACCACCCTTCTCGAATCCAAATGCGCCTGAAAAAACGGATCCAAGGCTGCCCATAACAACATCGGCTAGACCATTGGTGACCGGGGTAATTGATTTTTCGAAGGCGGTATTCATCATCGATTTAGCCAATGATTTCAGCGAGTCTGATAATTTCCCACCCTCAAAGATTACCTCTCCAAAAGCTGAACTCAGCTCAGAGCGAAAAGAACTCGACATGCCTTTCATATAGCGGTCCGTCTCGCTTAAAGAGCTCCGCATCCCATCCAATCCGGCTTGAAAGGCGCTCGTTACCTGCGTTGTGCTTGCAATGCTCGTCTGCAACCCTCCAAGGCGCAGCTCAAGATCATCAATATCGCGGCTATCAGTCATATTTTATCCTGTTTATCCGGGAATTGCGCGATTAACTCTTCCAGGCGTTGCCGCCCTAAAACCGCGCCCTGCCCTTTGATTTGTCCCAACACCATTAAAAGCTCTACTGGGGTTAGATCCCAAAAATCTTTGGGACGAAGGCGGAGCTCCGAAAGGCCCAACCGCATAAGACCAATCCAGTCCATCATTCTGGCAAGGCGAAGGCGAGCGCTAACATCTCACCGGCAGTTTTGGCCGCTTGAACGATGCCGCCATCTATTTCAGCGCTATCCAAATCTTCACGACTTCCTTCCCATCCGCCACCTTTCAGACCTGCAAAAAGCAGTGCAATTAAGTCGGCTGCGGTAAAGGCGCTGTTTTCAAAACGCTCAATCAAAGGCAAAAGTCCGGCCGTGCCAAGGCTTGCTTCCAACTCAGCCAGTGCCCCTAAACTCAAACGCATGGTACAGGGGCGACCATTTACTACCAAAGAAACTTCACCTCTGAATGGATTGGTCATGAAATAAGCGTGTATTCAAGCTGACCGGCAGAGCTTAGTGACAGCTCATAGGTTGCTTCGCCTTCATATTGCCCTGCATATTCAAGCGATGTGATCTGAAATTTGCCTTTAAATACGGCAAAGTCTGGTACAATCATCTGAAATTCTGGCGTAGAACCCGTGAAGAAAATTTGGTTTGCGCGTAAATCCGTATCTTCGTCGCGAAACACTCCGGATCCAGAAATCGCTGCTGTTTTTACGCCACCGCCTTCTAAGAGCTCACGCCATCCATCCGCACTTTCAATCGATGTGACATCAATCGTCTGGGCGTTGAGGGAAATGCGCGATGCGCGCAGACCTGCGAGCGTCTCGAAACTACCCGCACCGTCCATATCTACTTTTATCAATAGGTCCTTGCCATTTTGGGCAACCATAACTCTTCCTTTCGAAAATTAGTCTTGATCTATGACCGCGCGGAAAATCAGTTTGATTTTTCGCTCGGTTCCATTGTCATCGCGCAATGCTTGCGCGGTACGAAATTGCAATCGGATAAGGCGCCCAGAATCGAGTGTCACAGGCGTGTTTTCTAAGGCTTCACAAACAGATGCAGCTGCTTTTTTGGCGTTTAGAAATCCAGGATCAGAGGTCACAACCGTCACAGTCACATCATGATAGCGCAAGCAATGCGTCTTATCGGATCTGTCAAACACCTGCTCTTCGCCAAGATGAGCGAACAAAGCAGGCAACTGACCGGATGGAATGGAATCATATATCGCTGACCCCAATTTATTGATGACGCCTGCGTCATTGGTGAGCACAAAATAAATTGCACTTTGTAAATCAGAAGAGTGATATCCGCTCATTGGACCTCCTCTTCTCTTGCCCAGCACTCTAAATAACTTGCTGATGGAATGGCTTCGCTAACAGCGTCGATCACAAACGCACGCACTCCCTCTCGTAGTCTTTGATCAACCTTGGGGCGCATGCTGGAGCCAAAGGGCGCTCCCCGCACAAGTATTCGGTATTTGACCTCTGCCACGGGTGCATCAAGGGTTGCCGTTTCACGTGCAGAGCGCCGCTCGATCGAAGCCCATAGGGCCCCGATTTCAACCCAAGTCAATTCAAATCCACCAGCATTGTCTGGAACTTTTTCGGGGCGCTCCAAAACCAATTTACGATTTAGGGACACCATCTTTTAACCTCGCAATCCGCGAATAGGTCGAAAAGGCGCAATCAAAGTCTCCACAGATTGTGGAAAATGCGCCTCAGCGACAGCGACACCGTTTCGATTTTCATAAAAATGGGCGGCAAGCAAAATTACCGCTTGTCCCAGGTCCGATGGCACATCCGCCCAATCGGCGCCGTAACCAGCCGTAAATGTTATTTCAGCTGAACCTCCCAAACGAACCGAAGGAAAGATAGAATATGCTTCGATATAGGGCTGCTGACTATCTGCCCGCAGGACATATCGATCCGCATCAACGACCGTTGCATTTGCCTGCTTGTCAAAAATGGTTATTGCCGAAACAGTCGAAATGGGTCTTTTCGGCAAATTCACCCGTGTACCATCGCGCCAATGCGTCAACTGCCAGCTATAGTCTCGATCTAGCAATACAACACCGGTTCGCGCTTCAATCGCAGAAATCGCAGACCGCAACAGCACCTCTAACAGACCATCCTGCAGATCATCCTCTACGAAACCGGTTCCCAAGCG
>CAZRFT010000314.1:0-14884 GCA_964599255.1 uncultured Neptunicoccus sp.
GCGCGATCAACACCTTCGTGAAGCGAGCATAAATCGCCGGACAAATCATCTGGTAACATTGGGACTACGCGGTCAGGAAAATAAGAGGAATTCCCGCGGTGGCGCGCCTCTTTATCAAGCGCAGATCCGGGGCGAACATAGTGGGCAACATCGGCAATCGCGACCCAAACGATAAACCCACCTTCCTTTTTTGGTTCAGTATCGGGGATTGCGCATATCGCGTCATCATGATCGCGCGCATCATGTGGGTCGATGGTAAAGAGCGGAAGTTCCCGCAAATCGGTGCGATCCCCCAAATCCACGGGTTGTGCGCCAGCCGCTTCTTCCAAGGCTTCTTTTGGGAATTCGTTTGGAATCCCGTGCTGAAAAATCGCGATCAAACTAATTGCTTTGGGGGCAGAGGGGTCGCCAACGACATCGACAATACGCGCGGTTGGCAGTCCCATTCGCGTTTTTGGTCCGATTTGCTCGGCCTCTACCAGCTCTCCGTCTCTTGCAGCTTTGCTTTCTTTTTCTGGCACCTTCCATTCGCGATCTGATTTTTTATCGACAGGGACGATGCGCCCGCCTTCAGAGCCTTTGCGATAAATACCTACAATGCGTTGTGGACCAGAGCTTATTCGACGGATTAATCGCGCCTCTAAATCGGCATCATCTTCGTCTGATTTCGCCATTCGGGCGAGTACGCGGTCACCGATTTTTAAGGCAACATCCCCCTTCTTGGGGATGTAAATTATTCTGGGGACGTCCGCTTCATGATCATGCGGTTCTAGCCACAAATCTCCATCACTATCGAGGGAGGCGACACGTAGGACAGAAACCGGCGGCAAGTCACCGCGCTTGCGCAAGGATCGCCGGTTTCCCTCGATCTTTCCTTCTGCTTTCAAATCGCGCAGCATACGTTTCAATTCAATTCGATCCGCGCCTTTGACGCCAAAAGCTTTGGCTATATCGCGTTTTGAGGCTTTGTCAGGATTATCTTGAAGCCATTGGATTAACTCGGCACTGGATGGAAGATTGCTCATGGGCAAGACATCGCATGGTGCTGAAATCGGCGCAAGCAAATCACTTCGAAAAAAAACCTTTGAAAAAATGAAATTCCATGTGATGATTCCATCAAGGCAGCAATGATCTGCCTTGTCGAGCAACGAAACAATCAGAAAGGAGGTGCCAATGTCTATTGGGAAACAAGAGAGACTGGATAAGGATGCAAGCGAGGTGTGGCACGGCTAGGCAGTCCTAGCGTTGAAACACTTGGCTTCTTGATCCCATTCGGGATCTCGCTTGCCACCTCTAATTCTCGAGAGCGGCCCGTGTTCCTTGGCACGGGCCGCTTCGCTATTCAGAAGCTCTTTTACTTCGATACAGCTGGAACAAATAGTAAAGCGCGATCAGCGATACAAATATGATCAATTGACTGCGTAAAGCTTCGGGCAACAGTTCTGGATTTTCATAATACTCCGCGGCGCGATAGAGCGCGAGGCCCGATGCAAAATCCTGAAAAGAAACAATAAACATGCCGCCTAGGTTATTCGCGAAATGGATGCCGATTGCCGCGCCTAAACTACCAGTGCGATAGGTTACCTCTGCGAGGATCAACCCAAGCAGGGTGGTCATTGCGACCAGCATGATCCCCGTTTCCAATCCAAGCTTCATTGTGAAATGTCCCATCCCAAAGAGAAGTGAGGGGACGATAATTGCAAGCCAAGCCAGCCGAAATCGCGCGGCAATTTGTTGTTGAAGGTAGCCGCGAAACAGCAATTCCTCGGCTGATACTTGGATTAATAATAGGAAAAGACCGGGCAGAAGATAAATTTGCCAAAGCGTTGGATCGATATTCTCCTGTAACGTGATTTCTTGACGATCGAGCTGCCCAAGTAAGAAGACGAAAATAAAAAACCCTGCTGCGCCAAGGCCCATATGAACAAAGAAACGTCGCGACAGCCCACCCAAGAGGCTGATCAATCCTCTTCGATGAAAGAACCACATTGGAATGAGTAAGGCGAGGATCCAGAACAAGAATGACGAGAGTAAGAAAATCATCAACGGTGGTGTATTGAATTCACCTTCCCTTAAAGCATCAAGATTTTCCAAATACCCCAAACCAAACGCTGCAAGAAAATAGAGCGATGACAATAGCAGATAAAGCGCCATCCATATGGCACCTACAACGATCACGCGCCAAATTTCCTGCCGCTCAATGGCTGGTGAAATAAATTTTTCAAAATTCGCATTCATGGAGTTTCTTGCCTTCACGGGTTCCGACCACTAGGGTTTGGCACAAACACAGCAAGGAAGTCACGGGCTAGATCAATGGCAGGGTTCTTTAATCGGCAGAAGCATGGGGGTGGCTTTCAAGATTTGCTGAATTGGGATGGCTCGCTTGATGGTGTTGATCTGAAAACTTTGGACCGAGCGCGACGTGAACTTCTTTCCAAACTCGGTCGTGTCGAACAACATCTTGATCTCGCAATGGCACAGGCGCGCAGTGGCGACAATTTTGGCGCGCGTCCAGCGCGTTGTTCTCATTCCTATCGGGCCGGAATGATGGGGGACAAGATTGTCCCTGCATCACTTGCAAATATCAAGAACGACACCCAGATTGCCCCCGATACCAGCATGTATCATGATAGCACGGTCAACGAAATTTCAGTGCGCCAGGTGCCCAACCTAAATTCAAAATCTCATGCACCGTATGGCCTGCAAACTGATATTCTAGGTTTTGATGGAAGTTATCTGGCTTTTTCTGTTACACTACCCGCTGCTGTGGGAACGGGCCTTAAAGAAAATGAAATGCTCAAAGTCGATTTGCGTTGTCGTTCCGAACATTCCATCCCGAGTTATTTGCGCCTTAGCGCAAAGGATGGCCCGAACCTAAAAACGCTGTCAAAAGAGGTCAAAGCCGATGGGCACAGCGCACGTATAAATTTTGATCCTCTAGAGCTTTTGCCTTCCGAAAGTAATGAGAAGATTTGGATAGATTTGATTTTCAATCAACCAACCTACAACGGGCTGAAAATTGAAGAATTTACCATCCACCGAACATTCAAGGCGGAGATGTAGATCATGGCACTTGAGCGCATTTCCATAGTTAAAGGCACCTACACAGCGCAGTTCACCACCGCAGAAGTTAAAGGCAAGTATAAGCTGCTCTGTAACGGGGAAGTAGCGGGGGAGTGTGAAGTTAAGACACCGACACGTGGTAATGCAAAGCTCGTGATTGATTTGCCGAACATGCCCATTGATGCGAATAGAAATGTGTTCACCATCGTGGACGGCAAAGGAAAGGTATTGGACGTATTTTCATTTGGCATGGAAAACACAGATATTCAAAATGAGCTGGATCAACTGCGCGCTGAAGTAGATATGCTGAAATCTGCGTTCAGACGTGAAATGCGTGCGCGCCCCTTGGGCAAGAAATGATCCGCATCAATGACCAAATTGAAATTGCCGAATGGGAAATAACAGAGCATTTTGTTCGTGCGTCGGGACCAGGTGGTCAGCATGTGAACAAAACCGCATCTGCGGTGGAACTTCGATTTGAAGCTCAAAACTCGCCGCATTTGCCTGATCATGTTAAGCGGAATCTTCAAAAGTTGGCCGGTCAAAAATGGACGAAGGATGGGGCTGTTTTGATCCGATCAGAGAAATTTCGGCATCAGGCGATGAACCGCCAAGACGCCCTAGAAAAGCTCGTATATTTGATCGATGCAGCTTCGCATCGACCAAAGCGGCGGATCAAAACGAAACCAACACGGGCTTCCCAGCGTCGTCGAGTAGAGGCTAAAACGCAAAGAGGGGCGTTAAAAAAGACCCGTGGAAAAGTGACCGATTATTAGGAACGCCCTTTCCAAAACGACGATGACGGCATATAGACCGCGCCCATGAATTCAACGAACGCTTATATTGTTGCAGCCCTATATCACTTCACGGGGTTCGATGACCATAAAAGTCTGCAAAAACCGTTGCAGGCTATTTGCGATCTTTATCGTGTGAAGGGCACGTTGCTTCTGGCGTTCGAAGGTATCAATGGCACGATTGCTGGCACGCGAGAGGGTATCGATGCAGTCTTGGCGCATATTCGAGGATTGCCTGGATGTAGCGATCTCGAACATAAAGAAAGCGCGGCCATAGAAATGCCTTTCAAACGCATGAAGGTTCGTTTGAAAAAAGAGATTGTCACAATGGGCCAGCCCAATATCGATCCAAGGGCAACGGTTGGAAATTATGTTGCGCCTGAGGATTGGAATGATTTGATTGGTCAGGATGATGTTGTAGTGATTGATACCCGCAATGACTATGAGGTCGAGATTGGCTCCTTTGAAGGTGCCATTGACCCCAAGACAAAATCTTTCGGAGAATTCCCCGACTGGTGGCAAGAGAACAAGGAACGCTTCGCGGGAAAGCGCGTCGCGATGTTTTGCACTGGTGGAATTCGGTGTGAAAAATCGACGAACTACCTTTTGAATGACGGGGTGAAGGATGTCTACCACCTCAAAGGGGGTATCCTTAAGTATCTAGAAGAAGTCAGTGAAGATAATAGCGTATGGCAGGGCGATTGTTTTGTATTTGACGGTCGGGTTTCGGTTGGACATGGCCTAAAAGAGGGTGACTATGTGCTATGCTATGCCTGCCGCATGCCCATCACACCTGAGGATATGAGGCGTCCAGAATTCGAAAAAGGGGTATCGTGTCACCGCTGTGTTGATGAGACAGATGAAGATCGCAAAGAGCGGTTTCGCGAACGTCAGCGACAAGTCGAATTATCGGACAAACGAAACAAGCACCATATCGGTAGCTAAGCGTTTTTTCGGATCCCCTGACCCTTGGAATTAATAAACCGCTCAGCAATGCGCGTAATTTCATTTACCAAATCTTCCTTCTTAAGCGGCTTTGTTAAGTAAGAGTTTAAGCCACAGGCCATAAACCTTTCCCGGTCGCCAGGCATGACATGTGCTGTGAGCGCCACGATTTCTATCGGTTCTTCAGCGTTATTGGCTTCGATGGCTCTGATTTTTTGCGCGGCTTCCATTCCATCCATTTCCGGCATAGAGATGTCAGATATTATAAAATCTGGCCTTTCCGCCTCAAACGCCTCAATTAATTCAATTCCGTTATTTGCCACTCTAAGATTGAATCCGAAGTCCTTTGTCATTTTCTTAAATACCAGTTGATTTGTTTTATTGTCTTCGGCCAGAAGGACATTGAAATTCTGATCCCGTACAAGCTGGAGAGGGTCTGTATCGAGTTCAATGAAGGTTCCAGTCATGCTGGATTCAAAAAACGCACCGAGTGATTTGTACAAATCGCTTCGCAATGTGGGTTTTTGAAAACAAGCATCGAAGAGATCTTTTTGCTCGTTGAGTTCTTTCAATGAACTTTGTGAGCTCATCGCGATCAATTTCCCTATGTAACCCTCTTTGCGCAGTTCTTTGGCAAGTTGCATTCCATCCATTTTAGGCATGAGATGGTCGGTCACAATGAGTTTCAGTTGTGGCGTCTCTTTAAAGATTGTCAGCGCTTCTAGTCCATTTTCTGCAGTGCGCGTTTCAATACCAAGATGTCCAAGTTGCTTTTGTAGAATTATCCTGTTTTGTTCGACATCATCGACGACGAGCGCAAGATTTATGTTTTCTTTAAGATTTGGAAGATTGATGGCATCAGAATTCGTGGTTGGCAGCGTGATTTTAAAGCCAAAAGAAGAACCTTCCCCGTAAGATGAATCACACCAAATTTCGCCGCCCATTAGCTCCACCAGTTTTTTACTGATCGCCAAGCCAAGGCCTGTTCCTTCAAATTTTCGGTTCTCCGTCTCATCGACTTGTTTGAACTCGCCAAATACGTGCTCGAGTTTATCTTGTGGGATTCCAATACCCGTATCTTCAACGACAACATGAAGCTCAAAATTTTTCTTTTTAGTTTCAATTCCGACGATGCGAACAAGGACATGACCAGTTTGGGTGAACTTTATGGCATTCCCAATAAGATTTAATAGGATTTGCCTAATTCTTCCCCCGTCACCTACAAAGTGCGTAGGTAGAAACATGTCATAATCAATTAGCAGATCTAAACCTTTGTTGCGCGCATTGCTGTCCAGAAGCATCGTGGCTTCGTGAATACATTGTTCTAAATTGAAAGGTTCTGGAAACAGTTCCATCTGTTCCGCCTCAATTTTAGAATAGTCCAATATGTCATTGATTATGACTAACAAAGCTTCGCCAGAGTTTTTGATTGTCGTCGCGAATAGCCGTTGTTCTTCGGTCAAATCCGTATCGATCATAAGCTCTGCCATACCGATTACGCCATTCATCGGCGTGCGAATTTCGTGACTCATATTGGCGAGAAAAATGGATTTTGCCCTGCTTGCAGATTCCGCATCAATGCGTGCTTGTTCCAGTTCTTCCTGACGTTCAATTTCTTCAGATATATCCACCCGGTAGGTGACGACACTTCCAGATGCGGTTCGTTTGTTAACTATTCGAAACCACTTTCCATTTGAAAATTGCCTAACTTTTGAGGTCAAGCCGGGCTTTTCCCAATTCAACCGCTGCCCCTCTAGCCAAGTTTCCAAATCACCATCGGCATTGATGACACCCTTCTTAACGGCTCTGCGAAGAATTTCCTGTCGATCCATTCCTTCGTGAAAGGAAATACCGATGTCCTTGTACATTTCAAAAAATGCAGCATTGGCAACGTCCAACTTATGATCGGCGCTAAACACAGAAAACCCCATTGGGATTGCCTCTAGTGCCTCCCACAGTCTTTTTTCTGCGCGTTGCTTACCTTCATTTGCAGCATCGGCTTGTTCCGATTTTTCTTGAGCCAATGCGATCAATTGCTGGTTGGCCTCGAACAGCTCAGCGGCTTTCTGCTCTAAAAGCCGCTCCGCCTCTTCGCGGGCTTTTTTTGCGCGCTCAAGCCGGCGCTCTAGTCTCGTAACTTGTTCCAAAATATGGCTTCAAGTTAATGAGACATGAAAAGAGGTCCTAAAAACCCCGTTTGCTGGTTTATCCTGACGTTCAACTTTGATCGTTTTACTAAAATGATCAGAGGCCCCCATGATCATCCCGTGTGCAAGGTCTGCAAAGGGTCTTGAGCTTTCATAATCCATGGTGAGGTTCTTTGAATCGTGCCGTTCGGTGTCAAAAATTGGCAGCTCGGCATCGGGATACAATTTCCTAACCTCTTTGTGGATATGGGTTTCAATTCCTTCAAGGAAATCTAGAATTTTTGTTTCATCCCCAATGACATCGCTATGGGAGGAGGCAAGCTGGCCAAACAAATATCGTCCGAAATCATGAACCATCTGGCTGACCTCATTTCCCGTTGCCTGATTTAAAAAGGTAACCATTTTTATGATTTCGCCATGATCGTAGTTCCCGACCGAGGTGTAAGCACCCCCCGAATCCAAATCGCAACCATCAAGCATATCATCGACTACATCTGGTCCCGCTGCTTGCTCTACAAATTCCAGAAATTCTGAAAAAACTAATCCGCGCACTGTTTACTCCATCTGAATTCAATGGAGTTCTATCCAGCCTAGGTTAGCCTAAACTTAATCTGGCGTCTCAACCGCGTAGAGTTTTATCTATTATGCTGCCTGACGGAGCGGGGCTTCGCGCACGGGAAGATGGACAATGGCGCTAAATGCGCCAACAGCTATCCCAACCCACCAAACTGTGGTGTAGCTGCCGTAAATATCATGCAATGCACCCCCCAGCCAAACACCTAAGAACGAGCCGAGCTGGTGAGAGAAAAACACAATGCCGTAAAGGGTTCCCATATAACGCAACCCATAAATATATCCGACAAGACCTGACGTTAGTGGCACTGTTGCCAGCCATAAAAAGCCCATCACCATGCTAAACAACAGCACAGTTGTCGGTGTCATCGGCAAGAGGATGAACGCCATCGCTGCAATTGTTCTGCCCGTGTAAATCAAGCTAAGGAGGTATTTCTTTTTGTAAAATTTACCAAAATACCCTGCTACGATTGTCCCTGCGATATTTGCAAAACCAATCACGGCAATCGCAATAGCGCCGAGCGCGCTTGTTGTTGTAACGCCGATCGAGGCTAATAAAGATCCCGGCGCAATTGCCGCGCACACTTCTGTAACAAAAGCAGGGAAATGGGCGGTTACAAACGCCAATTGAAATCCGCAGGAGAAAAAGCCCAAAAAGATCAGTGTAAAGCTGGGATCGTGGAAGGCTTTTTTTAGTATTTGAGAGAGGGTTTCTTCTAGCTCTGCCTTGCTTTGCTTTTCTGGCGCGCTGATGAAGGGCAAAAGAAACATTGCCGCAATCATGACGCCAGCAAAGACCAGGAATACTGATGACCAATGCATATTACGCAATAACGCTTCTGCTAGCGGTGGGCCGAATACCTGGCCTGCGGAACCAAAGGCGGTGGCGATCCCCAAGGCCAACGATCTGTTTTCATCACTGGCCGCGCGTCCAACGATCGCCAACACGACCCCAAAGCCGGTTCCAGCAACGCCAAACCCGACGAGGATAGAATAAAATTGGTGTCCCAGCGGTGTAATGGCCATACTGGAGAGGACCAGACCGAGCGCGTATATGAGACCACCCACAAGAATGGCGCGCCGATCGCCAAATTTTTCGGCAAAAGCCCCAAACAGCGGTTGGCCAATACCCCATGCGAGGTTTTGAATAGCGATTGCCAACGAAAATTCGGACCTGAGCCACCCAAAATCCTCTGCGATTGGTATTTGAAAAACACCATAAGATGCACGAACAGAGAAGCCGAGCATCAAGATGATCGACGAGGCAATCATAACAGGGGTAAAGAGCGACATTTCGCGTTTGGTCATTGTAAATCCTTCGGAATGATTGCGCCACCTTGCGGCACTTGCTATGGCTCGTCAAAGGGTTTTGTTCTCTTTTGATCCGCGAGGGGCGGGAAATGACACTGATTGAGACGTATCAGGCAAAAGTGAAGGCAGGCGAACTTCAAGCTGACCCCGCTCAACATGCTCTTTTAGAAATTCTTAACACTCTCGCCGAAGGGTTGGTCGGCTACAAACCCGCTGCCAATTGGCTGACTCAAGGACTATTCGGCGGCAACAAATCGCGCCCCAAAGGGCTTTATATTTATGGTGGCGTAGGCCGTGGTAAATCCATGCTGATGGATATGTTCTACGATTGCGTAGCGTTACCCAAAAAAAGGCGAGTGCATTTTCATGCCTTCATGCAAGAGGTCCATTCGGCGTTGGGGCAAACACGGGAGAAGGGGATTAAGGATCCAATTCGGCCAGTCTGTGAGGCGATTGCACAATCCGCCACAGTTCTATGTTTAGATGAAATGCAGATCACGGATATTACGGACGCGATGTTGGTCGGACGCTTGTTCGAGAATTTGATGAATTCAGGCGTCATTATCGTGACGACATCCAATCGTCCGCCAGATGATCTTTATAAAGATGGCTTAAACCGAAATCTATTTGTTCCCTTTATCGAGTTAATGAAGACACGATTGCAGGTTATTACCCTTGATAGCCAGACCGACCATCGCCAAAATCGCCTAAGCGATGAGCGCAGATATTTTAGCCCCCTTAGCGCAAAAGCGGAAATGAACCTTGAAAAGCTTTGGATGAATTTAAGCGGTGGGCACGGCAAACCAATGCAGCTGACTGTTGGTAGCAGGCAGGTTGGTCTGCCGCAGGTTTCTAATGGGGTTCTGCGTGCCAGTTTTGCAGAATTATGTGGTAAGGCGTTAGGCGCGGCAGATTACTTGAAAATTGCAGAAAGTTTCAGAGTCGTCTTTCTTGAGAATATTCCCAAATTGTCCAAGGCGAAAAATAATGAGGCGAAACGTTTCGTCACCTTGATTGATGCACTTTATGAGGCTCAAGTTGTTTTGATTGCGTCGGCTGCTGATGAACCAGAAAAGCTATATGAAACTGGTGCAGGGGCGTTTGAGTTTGAACGCACCGCCAGCCGACTACGCGAAATGCAATCTGCCGACTGGGGTGCAGTGGAACTCGTTTAGCTATTGCGGATGCGCTGAACCAAGATTCGAAACGGGATCAGGGCGAATAGTGCGATGCTCACCTTTACGCACCAATCAACAGCACCTGTTCCTACCCATCGAAGGGCGTCAAAACCAAAGGGTGTCGCCACTGTTTCGTTAAAGAATTCGGTGTTGTGGTCTAGTCCCAGCAATCCACTCATGGCGCCCGAAAAAGCGATTGTGAAAAAGAGAATTGAATCAACAGTTGAACCAATCAATGTTGAGGCCAAAGGCGCGCGCCACCATGATCCTTCACGCAAGCGATCAAAGATCGAGACATCAAGAAGTTGCGCAACCAAAAATGCTGTGCCCGAGCCAAGCGCGATGCGCCAAGTTACGGCTGGTGCAGCGAAATCAGGCGCAAGTTCGACCATAACTTGCGTTCCAATTAGGGAACAGAGAATGCCAACTATGAAGCCTACAAAAACCACTTTACGTGCCTGCTGTGGCCCGTATAGGCGATTGGTCAAGTCGGTTACAAGAAAGGCGAAAGGATAGGTAAAGGCCCCCCAGGTTAGCCAATTACCGACAAAAAATTGAACTAGGATATTAGAGGTAACGACAACTATTGCCATGGCGAGAACGCCAATCCAAAAACCGCGTGTCATGTTATTCTCCGTTTTGAAAAGGTTGCGGACACTTTACTCGTTGTTCGAGCAGGGCCGCGCATAAGGATTTATTCAGGGTAACACAAGAGGCTTTGCGCGCCTATCTGCGCGCGAAGCGGCACAGGCCTCAGGCGGGCAAACCCCCCTTCAACCTGCGCGACGTTTTGGGCTTGGCCCAAAACGCCTTACATACCGATATCGATGCACGCTTTTGCGATCGTATCAATTTTGTCTTCTGTTATCCCGGCGATGTTCACGCGGCTATCGGAGATCATATAAATCCCTTGATTAAGCCGGAGCTTTTCCACCATCTCTTCGGTTGCGCCAAGGCGAGAAAACATGCCGCGGTGTTCGGCAATAAATCCAAATCGATTGGATCCTGCCTCGCGGTTCAAAGCTGCAGCGAATTTTTCGCGTATATCCAACATGCTGACGCGCATTTCTGACAGTTCATCTTCCCACATTTTTTTCAATTCTGGATCCCTTAGAATGAGCGTCACAACAGAGGCGCCATGATCGGGTGGGAAGCTAAAATTCTGCCTGTTTAGATGGTTGAGATTGCCTTGAACCAAAGCCTGCTGTTCAGGGTTTTTGCAAATGGCCATAACAATGCCCGTCCGTTCGCGATAGATACCGAAATTCTTGGAACAGCTCGCTGCGATGAACATGTTTTCAAAGTTTTGTGCAAGAAGGCGGGTGCCAAAGGCATCCTCCACTAGCCCATCACCGAATCCTTGATAGGCAATGTCGATGAAAGGGATTGCACCTTTGTTACTTAAGAGATCCGATATTTCATGCCACTGCGCTTGCGTTAAATTTGCACCCGTGGGGTTGTGGCAACAGCCGTGTAAACAGACGACGTCGCCTGATTTGATTTTGGATAAATCACCTTTCATCGCCTCAAAATCGACTGTGCAGGTTTCGTCGTCGAAATAGCGATATTGAGCTGGTTTAGCGCCAACATGTTTTGAAATTGTCAGATGGTTGCCCCAAGTTGGGTTAGAAAACCAAACAGTGGCATCCGGGCTGTTCTGCGCAATGAGTTCCACAATATGATGAACCGCGCCCGTACCCCCTGGCGTGGCACAATAGGCAACGCGGGCGGGGTCAATTTCATCGCCTAAAACAAGTTCGTGCATGACGCGGTGGAAATCAGCTTGTCCTGGAAGCGATGTATATGTCTTTGTATTTTCGGCTTGCCAAAGAGTTTGTTCCGCGGCCTTTACAGAACGCATTATTGGGGTGATGCCGTCTGCGTTCTTATAGACACCCACACCGAGGTCAATTTTGGTGGGTCTTTCATCTGCGCGAAATAATGATGAAAGATGAAGGATTTTATCCTTCGGTTGCTCTTTGAGCTTGTCAAACATTTAGCTGTCTCCGGTTGCGATTGGCAGGTCTTGGCGTGCACCCCATTCGGCCCAAGAGCCATCATAAATTTGCACGTCTTCTTTGCCCAATTTGGCAAATGCCGCGGCTAGCACTGCCGCAGTTACGCCAGAGCCGCAAGTGGTAATTGTGGGGGCTTCAATTGATATTCCACGTTCCGCCAAAAGAATGGTAAGTTCAGCACTCGACTTTAGTTTTCCATCTTTAAGAAGGTCGCCAAAGAAGAGGCTTTTTGAACTTGGAATATGTCCTTTTCGTGTGCCGGGACGGGGTTCTTCTGCTTCGCCTTTGAAACGTGCGAGGGGACGTGCATCAAGCACTTGCGCTTCTGCGTGATAAAGATCTTCTGCGGTGACAAAGGCATACGTATTGAGTTTTGCCGTGAATTGAGTTGGCTCAGAAATCTCTTCGCCTGAAACAGTAGGATGACCAGCTTCAATCCACGCGGGCAAACCGCCATCTAAAATAAATGCATGCTCATGGCCCATTGCGCGAAAAAGAAACCAAACACGCGCAGCGGAAAATAATCCTGCCCCATCATAAACGACAATAGTGTCTGAATTCGAAATACCCATTGCACCAACAGCGTTGCCAAATTCTTCTGCACTTGGGGCCATATGCGGCAAATCGCTGCGTGGATCAGCGATTTGGTCAATGTCAAAAAATTGTGCGCCAGGAATATGAGCTGATAGATATTCTTGATATCCATCGAGATTTTGGGTGGGCAGATACCAAGAGGCATCGATGAACTTGAGCGCATCGCGTTTTGCAAATGCGTCGGCTGGGGAAATGGTCACTTGCATGCGCTTTGCCTATCGCGAATGCGCGACGGTTACAAAGAAAAAGAAACGGCGTGGTACTCCCCCAAGGACCACGCCGTTTCCCGCAAACAGTAACCGAAAGATTACTTTGCCATAACGTTCTTGATCAAGCCAATAATTGCCATAACCACGGCTCCGCCAACGCCACCAGATGCAAGAGAGCCTGCAATGCCATCCAAACCGCCAGCTCCGGCCATAGACAGAATCTGTCCACCCAATCCACCGCCAACGATGCCGGCGATGGAATTTCCCAAAACGCCCAAGTTAAGATTTTTTAGAACAGCACCTGCGATATTGCCGCCAACTGCACCCGAAATAAGTGGGATAAAGAATTCCATGATTTTCCCCTATCACAATGGTTTCTCCGTCTATCGAGATAGGATGAAATTATCCCCTTACAAGATGTGGGTATGGAAAAATTATCCTTCGCGCAAAAGGCGAGCCTTTTGGCGCTGCCAATCCCGCTTTTTCTCGGTATCGCGCTTATCGGCTTTCTTTTTGCCTTTGGCCGTCCCAATGAGAAGCTTCACGCGCCCCTGTTCGTTGAAATACATTTTTAGGGGTACAATCGTCATACCATCGCGCGCTTTAGCCGACCAAAGCTTTGCGATTTCTTTTTTACTGGCCAGTAATTTGCGATGGCGACGTTCTTCGTGTCCAAAAGTTCGGGCATAAGATAGTGTCGGGATATAAGAGTTAATCACGAAAATCTCAGCGCCCTCAAAATCGACATACGATTCTGCGATATTGGCCCCACCTTCGCGCAACGATTTCACCTCTGAGCCATGCAAAACCATGCCACATTCGAGCGTATCCTCGATGGCATAATCATATCGCGCGCGTCTATTTTCCGCGATGAGCTTGTTATCGTCGTCTTTTTTCTTGGCCATGACGGTGGGATATAGTGAATGCGGGCTTTGGGTTAAAGATGCAAGTTTCACTAAAAAGAAAAACCCACGCGGTTTCGTGGGTTTTACAACATCCTCTTTTTGATCCGACCTCGGATCAAAAAGGGGGTTAATAAATGATGGTCAACTTAGTTTATCAAACCAGCGTGGCGCATTGCTGCGTCCATTTCTGCTTTCACAGAGTCAGAGAGCCCGAGTAATGGAAGGCGCACCTCATCAGAGCACATTCCTAGTTTCGAAAGACCATATTTTGCGCCGACAAGACCGGGCTCCATAAAGATGGCACGGTGGAGAGGCATCAAACGATCCTGATATTCTAGGGCTTTAGCGTAGTCGCCAGCAAGCGTCGCCTCTTGAAACTCTGAACAGAGTTTTGGGGCAATATTAGCAGTGACGGATATGCAGCCAACGCCGCCAGTTGCGTTAAAGCTAATTGCGGTGCCGTCTTCACCTGAAAGTTGGACAAAGTCTTTACCGCAGGTCATGCGCTGTAGATTCACACGGTTTAAATCCCCTGTGGCGTCCTTCACACCGATGATGTTTTTGTGTTGAGCCAAGAGCCCCATTGTTTCGGGCGACATATCAACAACAGAACGGCCTGGTATATTGTAAATCACGATTGGAATGCCAACTTCTGCCAAGGCTTCGAAGTGAGCGATCAATCCTGCCTGAGTGGGCTTATTATAGTAGGGTGTAACAACAAGAGCGGCGGAAGCGCCGACCTCTTTGGCAAATTCCACAAAACGCAGAGCTTCAGAGGTGTTGTTGGAACCCGCGCCCGCGATCACAGGAACGCGGCCATTAGCTTCGGTCACAGTGATCCGAATAACTTCCTCATGTTCATCATGGGTGAGCGTCGGGCTTTCACCTGTAGTACCGACTGGAACTAAGCCGTGGCTTCCCTCATCTATTTGCCAATTGATCAGGCGTTTCAACGCCTTCACGTCCACCTCACCGTTTAACATCGGGGTGACGAGCGCGGGCATTGAACCTTTAAACATCCTGATCTCCTATCTTTTAAGTGTTTTGATTCCCGACGGCTTTTAGCCGCGCAATTTGGAATTGTAACGAAGATTTTTGTGCATTTGATGCTTTCGCGATATATGCTTTGCGCCATGAGAGCAGTGAA
>CAZRFT010000315.1:0-12715 GCA_964599255.1 uncultured Neptunicoccus sp.
GATCATCTGGAAACGGTTCGCAGTTTTGATGCAGCGACCCAGCGGACACTTTCTAAAATCAATGAAGTTAATCTGACGCCGGTATCTGAAATCATCTTGAATGATGACACGATTGCACGGTTTCGGCGAAACTACCGCGAAGCATTTGGTACAGGCGGTCAAGAAGATCCGCTTTACGAAGCCGTTTCAGCGGGTCGATCGCATCAGGGGATGCATCACTGGTTGCCTTTCTTTTATGAGAAGCTGGGGACCATTTTTGACTATTTGCCAGCGGCAAATATCTATTGGGATGATCAAGCTGAACCCACGCATGATGCGCGTTGGAAAACGATCCAAGATCAATTTGAAGCGCGTCAAGAAGCCTTGGAACGCCGTCAATCAATCGACGCCGTTTACAAGCCTATCAGTCCTGATTTGCTGTATATGGCCCCCGAAGTGTTGGCCGAGAAACTCAGCGATAAACAACAAAGGCGCTTTTCGGTTCTTCCGCAATCCACGGGTTTAAATGTCACCGATGCAGGTGGACGCGCCTCTCGTGACTTTGCGCCAGAGCGTCAGGATGAAGCGAAATCTCTTTTCAGCGCCTTTGCCGATCATATTCGAGCAGAAGCCAAATCGCGAAAGGTTATTATTGCGAGTTTTTCCGCGGGCGCGCGCGAGCGGCTGAACGGGCTCTTGGCAGATCAAGATGTAGCGGCGGCTGTTAGCGACAGCTATGAAAGTATTTTTCAATCCAAGAATCCCGTCCATTTGGTCGTTTGGCCGCTTGAGCAAGGATTTCGAACGGATAGCTTAAGTGTTATTTCAGAACAGGATGTTTTAGGCGAACGGTTATTAAGGCCAAAGCGCAAACGCCGGCGGGCAGAGAATTTCCTCTCTGAAGCGTCTGATCTGAATGTGGGGGATTTGGTTGTTCATTTGGATCATGGCATTGGCCGTTTCCAAGGTCTGGAAACAATTACGGCAGCGGGCGCACCGCATGAATGCCTACATTTAGAATATGCAGGCGGTGACCGCTTTTATCTGCCGGTCGAGAATGTGGAGCTGCTGTCGCGCTATGGTCAAGACACTGGCATGCTCGACCGTCTAGGCGGCGGGGCCTGGCAGGCGAAGAAGGCTAAGCTGCGTGAACGTATCCGTGAAATGGCCGATAAACTTATCCGCTTGGCGGCCGAACGCGCGCTTCGAAAAGGGATCGTGCTAGAGCCGCCAGAAGATGGGTGGGAGCGCTTTTGTGCGAAGTTTCCTTACTCTGAAACCGATGACCAGTTGAATGCGATTGAGGATGTTTTGGGGGACTTGGCATCCGGTCAGCCAATGGATCGATTGATCTGTGGGGATGTTGGGTTTGGGAAGACCGAAGTTGCCTTGCGGGGGGCTTTTGTCGCGGCGAGTGCGGGGCAACAGGTGGCGGTGATTGCACCCACAACGTTGCTGGCGCGTCAACATTTTAACAGCTTCTCTGAACGTTTTCGCGGCACCGATATTCGGGTGCGGCATCTATCGCGATTTGTATCTGCGGCTGAGGCAAAGGCGACAAAACAAGCGCTTAAAGATGGCACCGTTGAGATTGTGGTGGGCACGCATGCTCTTCTGGCCAAGGACCTTAGCTTCAATAACCTTGGCCTATTGGTTGTCGATGAAGAACAGAAATTTGGGGTGGGGCACAAGGAACGCCTTAAAGAGCTGAAGTCGGAGGTTCATGTCCTGACCCTGACAGCGACGCCCATTCCGCGTACGCTTCAAATGTCGCTATCGGGTGTGCGTGAGCTGTCCATAATCGCCACGCCGCCCGTTGATCGTTTGGCAATCCGGAGTTTCGTGTCTGAGTTTGATGCGGTGACAATCAGGGAGGCCTTGTTGCGAGAATTCTATCGTGGCGGGCAGAGTTTCATCGTAGTGCCGCGCATTTCTGATATGGCGGAAATGGAAGAGTTCCTTCGCGAACATGTGCCCGAGGTCAGCTTTATCACGGCGCATGGGCAAATGGCAGCAGGCGAGTTGGATGACCGTATGAATGCCTTTTATGACGGCGCGCATAATGTACTTTTGGCCACAACAATTGTGGAAAGTGGGTTGGATATTCCGTCTGCCAATACCATCGTCATCCACCGCGCGGATATGTATGGGCTGGCCCAACTTTATCAGATTAGAGGCCGCGTTGGGCGTTCAAAAACAAGGGCTTACGCGTTTTTGACAACAAAGCCGAAACAGAAATTAACCCTGCAAGCGATGAAGCGCCTGCGGGTTCTAAGCTCGCTCGATAGTCTTGGCGCAGGCTTCATGTTGGCCAGCCAAGATTTGGATATTCGTGGGGCAGGGAACCTGTTGGGTGAAGAGCAATCGGGCCATGTGCGCGAGGTCGGCTACGAGCTTTATCAAGAAATGCTGGAAGAGCAGATTGCGAAATTGAAAGCGGGAATGGCCGAAGGTTTGGTTGAAGATGGTCGTTGGTCGCCTGTCATAAATCTCGGTGTGCCAGTTCTGATCCCAGAGGCTTACGTGCCAGATTTGGACGTGCGTCTGGGGCTTTATCGTCGTCTATCCTCGCTTGCCAAAAAGGTAGAGCTTGAAGGTTTTGCGGCTGAATTGATTGACCGTTTTGGGCCTTTGCCAGATGAGGTGGAGACGTTGTTGCAAGTGGTGCGCATCAAAGGATTGTGTCGCGCGGCACGGGTGGCGAAGCTGGAAACGGGTCCAAAGGGGGCGGTGATTTCTTTCCACCAAGACAAGTTTGCGGACCCTGCGGGATTGGTTGAATATCTAAATAGCTCTAACGGCACGGCGAAGGTCAAAGAGAATAAATTAGTTGTGCGGCGCGATTGGGAGCAGGTGGAAAAACGCCTAAAAGGAGCGCATGTAATTGTACGTGATTTGGCAGCGATTGCGGTTGCAGCGAAAAAAGCGGCGAAGAAGTAGCGGTCATTTTGGAGCCTTGGTGCGGTGGTTCAGAGCGAAGCTCTAGCACCCCGAAATTGGGAATTTCTTACAGATACGCACGCGCGATTAACGAAATTCGAGGAGGACGGGATTACCCAGTCGGTAAAGCGTCGGTATCACGGGGGTGGATACGGGGGTGCCGAATTTGTTAATTTTTCGCGGGGTGAAAGTTAATGGAGACTTAAGCTCGAAATGGAAATGACGAAATTTCATCCCAAAGAGTTAATATTGGAACTTATCGAATAAAGAATTGGTAAAATTGTATGTCCGCTTTGCGGACAAAGCGGACATTCGCCTGAAATCAGCTTTTAGCCAATACCCGCCAAAAAATTCTTGTAATGATCGCTATTTTGAGAAGTCAGCCGCAGGATGCATCAAGCAAGGTTGATCCTTGAAATCACGCTTGAGAGACTATGTCCTCAGCGTAGCAACGAGGTGCCAAATACCCACTAGACTCCAATGAATAAAAGATGAATTGGATATCTTTTCCGGATGCTGTTTCAATTACAACAACATGGCTAACCGCGTCTTCTCCGATGGTTTTCAAACTATCGAAAACAACAGCGAGCTCCGTAGCGCCTGGAGCTTGCACTGCATCCTCCCAAGAATCTAGGAAATAAACGATTACGTCGCTTTCAAGAACGTTTGATGGACGTTCATTAATATCTATTGGCGATTTCTCGTTCATTCCGATCAAATTATATAAATCATTCAAGTGAGCATCAGGCATTCCCGAGACAACCAATAGTTTTTTGTCTGCACCAGCGGGCTGATTTTGAGCCTCTATCGAATTTGACAAAAAAATCACCAAACCCAGAAATACCGAAAACAACAACATTGCTGCCAGCATTAGTTTGGTAAGAAACCAAACGATTTTTAAGCCATCTTTGGCTTCTTGATATTCTTGGTTTAGCGCATCAGAAAATTTTTTACTACGATGCGTATAAAACAATAACAAAGCGAACAGCAGCGAGACAGTGAGAGCAATCCAAACCATGGTACTGGATGTTAATATCTCCCTCATTTTAGAGTCCCGCATCCACGATATTAGTAATGCACTTTCGAATTGTTCCCAATGTCTCTTTCATTCCGTTAAACAGCGATTTTGTATATATAAAAGAAGAGTTGTTAGCGGCAAATCTAGGCCAATCGGCAGTAGCTCGGCAATGGTATTTATATGGTACCATTTAAAACGCTTTCATTTGCTTCGAAAAATTTGCCGTTTTGCACGCTCTATTTGAGAATTTCCGCCTGTGGAGTTGCTTCTAACGGCATGGCAAATTTGGGCTCAGAACGGACAAAGGAGACCTAAATGGAGTCATCGATTTTTGTTTTACTTTGATTAGGTTTTTTTTATTTAGTGACTATACGAAACCTGAGTGGATGAATGGATAGGAAATTTTGATGAAGTACCTAATGGCGATTGGCGCGGCAGTGTCAGCAATTTCTTTTCCCGGTGTAACTGTTGCCCAAGATGCAAGTAGTTGGGCAGGGTTTTATGGCGGTATCGGTATTGCGGCACATATTGATGGTTACCAGGACGAGTACGATGACATTATCAACCTATCAAACCGCTCTCATAAACCTGTAGAGTTTTTTTTGGGATACAATTGGGCCTTAGGTAACGTAGTTCTAGGGATAGAGGCTTTAAAAGGTCCCGAAGATATTCGTCAAACAGATGAAACACCAAATTACGGTGTGGCCAATATCATGGATCTACGGGGGAAAATTGGATACGGAACGGATAAGTGGCTTGCCTATTTTTCAGCTGGCAAATCTACTGGTCAGGTTGATTATGAAGACTTGTATGACGTCAACGGCCATAGCTATGGTTTGGGCTTCTCTTATTTCCTATCTGAACAGGTTTATGCTGGGGTTGAGTGGATTCACCGAGAGGTAGAGGAAGAAGGCTACGCATCTAACCCCAACAACAATATCGCTGCTTTTTTTGACACGGTATCGGTGCGATTTGGATTTCAATTTTAATCTATTTCTTCCGAGGGGAGGTATCATTGTCACCGTGGAAGATGATAGCATCGAAACCTACCGAGGCCACTTTGGGCTCTAAGCCGTCGTTCGCTGCGATCACCATGAAGGTCCGCTAAGGGCCGAATGCTTCCAAATATTCGATAAGCAACAAATAACCCAGCGATATTGAGCTCTGGCATGAACACAATAAGAAATTTACAAGTTAATGCTGAAATCGTAATCTCAGGGAAGCATTCGCTTCCCTGAGATTTGTTATTTAATCTACAGATAAGCTGGTCGCGGATGTTTTTCCACGTGCTTGATCCGTTTCAACTTCGAATGAAACCTTCTGACCGTCTTTCAGGCCATCGAGACCAGCGCGTTCGACAGCGCTGATGTGAACAAAGACATCCTTCGTTCCATCGGTGGGTTCAATAAAGCCGAAGCCTTTGGTGGTGTTGAACCATTTTACAGTTCCTTGAGGCATGATGATTTTCCTTTCATTCATCAAAATCATTAATTTTTAATTGAGGATTACGCCGCTGCAGCTTGGCGTTTTTTGGGACGTGATTTTCGTGCAAACTGGCTGTGATGAGGCGCTGTTTTACCACCTTTTTCAAACTTCGGTTTTCCGCGATTTTTTCGACGTTTCTTGTGCGGGGTTTTGATCCCCTTTGTCTCATTTGTGTTCGGCTTCGTATGCTCTCGTACGTCACCGATCGCTTTGATGCTTGTTTTAATAAGCTTCTCAACGTCCCTTAATTGCTTCGTTTCATCGGAAGCACACAGGGTCACAGCATAACCGGATCGGCCTGCACGTGCTGTACGCCCTATACGATGAACGTAGTTTTCAGGCACATTTGGTAACTCGTAATTTACCACCAATCCAACGCTTGGAATGTCGATGCCGCGTGCGGCGACATCTGTTGCAACCAAGATGGTCATATCGCCAGACCGAAACTGTTTGATTGCGCGATCTCTTTGGCCTTGTGATTTGTTCCCATGAATAGAGGTCGCAGCATAACCATCTGCAACCAATCCATTTTTCAGTTTTTCAGCACCATGCTTGGTTCGGGCAAAAACCAATGTCTGGACATTTTGATGTAAGGTTAACACCTCTCGTAGCATAGTCGGTTTATTTGCTTTCTCGACGAACCTGATGGTTTGTTCGATCTTTTCAGCAGCAGCACCGGGCGGATTGACCTGCACCTTCCTAGGATTTTGCAGATAAGCGCTGCTCAACTGTTCCATCTGCTTAGACATCGTGGCCGAAAAAAGCTGGGTTTGCCGTTTGTTGCTCAGATACGGAACGATTTTGCGCAGCGCATGAATAAAACCGATATCCAACATTTGATCGGCTTCATCCAAGACGAGATAATTGGTTTTGCTCAGATCAATTCCATCTCTTTCTAACAAATCAATCAAACGACCCGGTGTCGCAACGAGAATATCGGTTCCGCGTGATAGTATTTGCAGTTGCTTATGCACGGATGCGCCACCAACAACGGTGTTTACACGAATTTTCATGCGTTCCGTAAGCGACTTGAGCGTATGTGTGATTTGGTTCACCAACTCTCGGGTTGGAGCCAAAATAAGCGCTTTGGTGGTTTTTGGGGCAGGCTTACCTTGAATCTTCAAAGTGGCCTCTATGGTGGGCACACCGAAGGCAAGTGTTTTACCTGTGCCAGTTTGCGCTAATCCCAATATATCGTGGCCATTTAAGGCCAAGGGTATCGCTTGCGCTTGAATGGGTGTGGGCGTTGTAAAGTTACCTTTCATCAACGCACTAGCGAGCTCTGGCCTCAAAGCCAGTTCTTGAAAGCTCTTCATGTCAATAAATCCAATCTCGCCACCGAAGACAAAGGTGACATTATATCGACGCAATCTCGCGTCGGTCTGGGTTTCGCTGTCCTGAACGGCAGGGCTTATTCCGAACCATCCGAATTTGCGATTTGAACCCGGCGTGATGGGGAACAGTTAGAATGAGTTGCCGTTCGGTTTTATTTTAACACCGTTCACGCTGCAACTTTGCAAACCACATGATCCCTTCGACTATGGTTGTCAAGTGAAACTAAACGTGGGTACAGCTAAAAACACTTATAAATATTAGTCTCAATAAGACGAAAAGCTTCTAATAGTTAGGTAGAACCGTCAATAAAATATTGCCCCCGATTTTGGGCGTTCAATGTCCGGATATGGAAATTTGACTGGTGGGTGTCTATCCCGACCGAATGTCAGCTAAGGGCCGTGAGTGACATAGAGCTGAATAATGTGAATGTTCATTTTGGGCTCATTGCGGACAAAGCCGTAGCAATTGGATTTGAAATTATTGTCCGAGTTAATGGACGTTGCCAGGGAAATTTGTAACAATTTAGGAGAAACTCACATTTTGGGTCCCTAGTAATGAAACGACGAGACTTCTTGATTGCTTCTTCAGTTATCACTTGTGCTAGCGTTACTAAAGGCAATGCCAGTACATTGCCGTGGAGTAAGAAATTCAAACATGCTGCAGTCGTTCAAATTAATTTGGATGGGATATTACCGGGTCAGCAGATATTTTTAAGGACAACAGATGGCCCAATTGTTGTTAGATACCGAACCGCGGAAGAAATTATTAGTTCTCGAGAGACTACTATTTCGGAATTGCCTGATAAATATGCTCGAAATGCAAATTTACCAAGAAATGCTCTTGCTACAGATGAGAACAGAACAATTGACAAAGATGGCAAGTGGCTAGTTTACCAACCAGTCTGCACCCACCTTGGAGCGGTAACTTTGGATTCTACCAAACCAATTACTGATGACGTTCCACACTGGATATCTTGTCCTACACACGGGGGAAGGTATGACTCTGCAGGTCGCGTCAGAGCGGGTCCTCCACCGAAAAACCTGCCGATTCCACCTGCCAGTTTTATATCACAAAACATTCTTGAAGTTAGCTCACGCGCCAATAGAAATTTGGAAAAAATTATTAGAGAAGCACATCCAAGTACTTGGTAAAATTCTGCGATTGCATGTTTGTCAAAATGGGCTCTATGCAGACATTCAACTACACAATTCAATAACCGAACACCCGAACAGATCGAAACGCTAAGGGTCGAGAATAACTTACCCCCTATTCAGATACGACCACCCATGAAGACAGGGGAATACCAAAATCATCGCGGCAAAAATCACGCGCAGTTTCTAAATCGTCTTGCAAATAGTCTTTCTCAGGAAAAGAAGACAGCGCCGTTTCGTAGATCAAAACATAGGTGCCCTCGGCTGTATCTTCCAGCACGACCTTGTGAAATTCACAGGAATTTACTTTGCTTATCATCTTAGACATAGGGCGATCATTGGCACACTCCAGTGTAAAAGCAAGAGCCGCCCATTTGTTGGAAGTTCGTGTCAACCATTACCCAGAACCGGCAAGAACTTTCAAGCAATTGGAAAATCGGGCTCAAAGCGGACATTCTAAGCACAGACGTAGTATGGTTTAAGTCGGACGCTCCAGTTTGTTTGGTCTTAGTGGGAAAACCTTACCGATGATCGCCCTGAAGCGACTTGGTCATGAGCAACCACTCCGTCGCTTCCGTATCTGCGCCGCATCCCACAAAAGGTTCGGATGCGGTTATTGCGTATCCCCGCTTTTCATAAAACTTGATGGCATATTCGTTTGTATCAACGACCAACAGGCAAATATCAAAAATCGAATTTTCGATTGCTAGATCCTCTGCCACCAACATCAGTCTTGATGACAACCCGCGACCCTGAAAACCATCAGCAGTTGCGATGCCGTGGACGTACCAAGCGCCTGGTACTTTTGCATATAGCTTGGTCACGGGGACGAGCATTTCATCGATTTCTTGGACGAAGGGGTTCGGCTTTTCTTCGATTTCGAAGCTGACAAGCATGGCAGCGATTTGGTTATCAATGTCGGCAACGATGGTGTTTTTGTTTTCGATGAAAGTATGTTGGACGCGCAGACCGAAGGCGTCACGCGCCTCATTCTCGCCTGCCAATCGTGACCATAGGGTTTTCACAAACCCAGGAACTGTCGAGATCGCGAGCGGCAAAATGCCGTCGATGTCATCCGGAGTCGCAAATCTAAATGGTGGAGGGAATTGGCTCAATCAAAATTCCTATGGTGCAAAATTATGCCTCAATATTTAGCTCTTCCTTGGGCTACAGAATTTATTGCCCGCTCCTATAGTCGGGTCAAGAGCGCCTTTTAAAGCGATACAAAAGGGAGGGAGAGGTTGAGGGGTTTTGCGGCAAAAGCAATAGGATTCTATTGCATATATATTCGCAAAAAGCTTATCTGGGCTCTAAGTTTTGTATTGGAGGAACTATGTTCAATTCACGGGTGATGACAACTGCAGCGATTTTGGCAGCTGGTCTTGGAACAAGCGCTGCGCAAGCTGAAGCGTACTATGAAGCATCTATTTGGGGTATGTATGTGGTTCCCACCAATGTGAATTATAACCACCCTAATGACTGTATCGACGAGGATACGGATTATTGCTCAAATTCAAATGGATTTGGGCTTTCCTTTTCTGCTTATAACCCACTTCAAAACGGTAACGCGCTGATCTTCGATTTCTTGTATGAATATCATGACGAAACCGATGATGTTAACGAAATACGCGTTGGCGATGCAAAGCACGGCCAATTGGGTTTTCACTATGTCTGGGAGCAAGGCTCGCAGCCATGGGGAGTATTTGGCTTCCTTGCTGAAGGGTATTCCAACGAAGAGGATGGCGAATTCGAAACCGGAGAGGCTTATTATCCAGTTGTCGGGTTAGGGTTGGAAACAATCATATCTGGCTATGCCATTCAGGTTGGGCATGCAAGAATGATCGGAACTGATACTGATGATGATGATCGCGAAGGTGTTGAAAGCATGACCTTTGCGCGGGTTTCTCGTAGCTGGGATCTTTGGAATGGACAGCTTTTTGCTGGGATCGCTGGCGGCTTTGGGGATTTTGAACAAAGTCCCACTTCGAAAGATGACGGGACTTGGTTGCAATTTGAGGCGATATATAGTGCGCCTTTGACTGTTGGAAGCGCGAATGCAAGTTGGTTTGTTGGCGTGACTTCTGATTGGATGCGTGTCAACGATGTAGACGATACCGACGTTGAGAAGGCGCGCCTAAATGCGTTCAAATTCGGTCTGAATTTCCCCTTCGGGAAAGCTGGAACGAAGGCGGCACCATTTTCAACGCCAAACTTCCGCGCTGTGTTCACCAATGCCGCGGAGCTGGACTAGATTTACCGCAATATTCGCGGCTTATCTAAATAATGAATTGGGCTATTCACCAGCGGCCTTCTCCGCCAGCTCATCAATTACCTGCAGCCATAGCTCTGGTGGTTGCGCGCCGTTGACGACATGAAGGTTGTCGACAACAAAGCAGGGCACGCCGGTGACCCCTTTTTGGCGGGCTTCCCAAACGCCTGTCATAATGGGCTCTTTGTCGGCGTCGGATTCAAGCAGACGTTTGGTGGCGTCTTTGTCCATGCCCGCACCCGTGGCGATGCGTAGAAGGGTAGAGGGTTCCGATATATCGCGGCCCTCTTTGAAATAAGCCTTGAACAGGCGGTCAACGACAGCATTTTGTTTGCCTTCGATCCCCGCCCAATAAATCAGACGATGGGCATCCAGCGTGTTGGGTGTGCGTTTGATACCCCCCAAGTTCAAATCAAGACCATCAGCTTTTGCGGCCTCATCAATTTGAGAATAAACCCGCACCGCACCTTCTTTGCCGCCGAATTTCTGTTCAAGATATTGTCGACGGTCCATGCCTTCGGCCGGCATTTCGGGGTTGAGCATATAGGGATGCCAAGAGACGATGAAATCATGGCCCGGACGCTGCTCTAACGCGCGTTCAAGGCGGGCTTTGCCAATATAGCACCACGGGCAGATAGGATCAGACAGGATTGCAAGTTTGGTCATGTATCGCATCTGACCCGTCATGGGTTTGATTGCAAGTCACTTATCCATGACGTAAAGCTGGTGTCATGGATTTGAATAATGGCGAATTGATAAAAGTTGTCCGCGGCGATCAGGTTGATGAGGCGTTGGAGCCCTTAAATTTGGGGGCGCGTGTGCGCGAGCTGCGCAAAGCGCGGGATTGGACGCTGGAGCAAGCCGCGAAAGAGGCGGGTCTTGCACGATCTACCCTTTCAAAGATTGAAAATGGTCAAATGTCGCCGACCTTTGATGCGGTTCGTAAACTAGCCGAAGGGTTAGGGATTACCGTGCCGCAATTGTTCACCCCATCAGGGGAGAATGAGGGCAAAGGGCGCCGTGTGGTGCAAAAGGCCGATGATTTGACGGTGACTGTTACACCGACTTATGAGCACGAATTGCTATGTTCAGAATTTTCGCGAAAGCGTATGCTGCCCTATCGCGCCCGCATACGTGCGCGCGGCTTTGAAGATTTCGAAGGCTGGATCCGGCATGAAGGGGAAGAATTCCTTTATGTCCTCTCTGGCGTGGTTCGGTTCTTTTCCGAATTCTATGAGCCCGTGGAATTGCGCCGAGGCGACAGTGCCTATTACGACGCAACCATGGGGCATAATTTGGTTTCCCTCAGCGACGAGGATGCACAAGTGCTGTGGGTCACATCGCTGGTTTAGTTTTTTGGAAACAGTGTTCTGGCGACGAAGACAGCGAGTGCTGCACCAAGCAATTGGCAAATGATAAACATCGGTGCGCTTGATGGGCTAATCCCGGCAAAAGTATCTGAAAACATGCGCGCAATCGTAACGGCTGGGTTTGCAAAGCTAGTTGACGCCGTGAACCAATAGGCACCCGTGATGTATAGCCCCACTAACATCGGGACCTGATTGGCACGATGTTTAAGCCCGCCGAAGATCACCAGAAGAAGGCCAAAGGTCGCAACAATTTCAGAAATGCCCTGACCCGTACTTGCACGGGCTTTTTCTGAGATTTGAATGATCGAAAGATCAAACATGGCGTTGGCAAGTAGAACACCCAAGATACCACCCAAGATTTGAACCGTGATATAGGGAAGCGTCTGTTTAAATTCGATTTCGTTGCGAAGGTAAAAAGCCAGCGTCACGGCCGGGTTGAAATGCGCGCCAGAGATCGGGCCAAAAATTGTTATCAGCACATATAGAATTGCGCCCGTTGGGATGGTGTTGGCAAGAAGAGCAACGCCTGAGTTCTGGGGTGAAAGGGTTTCGCCCATGATGCCAGAGCCGACAACAGTTGCCAAAAGCAGCGCGGTCCCTAGCCCCTCAGCTGCAAGTTTTTGCGAAAACGACATGCGATCCAGACCCTTTTACAAAAAAAGACGCCCTCCGAAGAGGGCGTACAGTATTGAGGCAGGTTTCATACAGGCAAGAAACCTATCGAGCAGTGCCTCCTTTATAGAGAGACTCCGAAAGGCAAGCCAAGGAAAAAATTGAAGAATCGTGAATCCCCTGTAGAATCTGGGGAAATGACACTGATTCACAGAAAGATGTTGCCCAGATGACACGAAGATTTACCCGCCACATTGCTGCCATGATTCTTTTTTGCGCCTCTAGCTTGCCGGGATTCGCCGAGCCAAGCCATGGAATCGCGATGTATGGCGAGCCTGCTTTGCCAGCGGGTTTTGCCAATCTACCCTTTGTAAATCCAGACGCACCCAAAGGTGGACGGATCATCTTTGGTGAAGGGGGCGGTTTTGACTCGCTTAACCCATATATTTTGAAAGGCCGTGCCCCTTGGGGTGTGCGTGCGCATATGGTCGAAAGCCTGATGGGGCGGAGTTATGACGAACCATTTACGCTCTATGGGCTTTTGGCGGAAAGCATT
>CAZRFT010000316.1:0-8571 GCA_964599255.1 uncultured Neptunicoccus sp.
CGATTGCGGCCGTTTACGACCTGCAGCCAGGTGATTTGGTTGTCGAAATTGACGGCAATGAAATTGAAGATTTTGGCGATCTTGCCGCATTTCTTTCCTATGAGGAAGTGCCAAGCGAAGTTGAGTACCTTGTTGAACGTGAAGGTGTCATGCGTCGCATCGCGGGACCTTTTCCATATCTTCCCATTGTGGGGAATGTGATGCCTGTTTCACCTGCCGCCAAAGCAGGTCTGCAAGAAAATGATGTCATTCGAAGCTATCAAGGGGTGCCCGTTTCCTCGTTTACCGAGCTTAGAGAGGCAATCTTTGGCTCTGGCGAGGAAGTTTACCCAATCGAGGTCTTGCGAAATGGCGAAGTCCTCACATTAGAAATCCAACCCCGTCGTCGTGATATCCCCGATGGGGAAGGGGGATTTACTCAAGAAGTATCCATCGGTGTGGTGGCTGGAACACCGTTTGATGCCGCGATTGAGAATCCTGGAATTTTTACAGCGATTTATGACGGGCTTTGGCGCACTTGGTTTGTCATTGATCAATCCATCGAAGGTGTATCTTTGATTATTTCCGGGGAGATTGGGGCGGAAAATTTGCAAGGCCCTTTGGGGATCGCTCATGTTTCAGCAGATGTTGCAAAATCCGGATTGGTTGATTTGATTTCACTGATTGCATTTATTTCAACCGCAATTGGGTTTTTGAATTTGCTTCCCTTGCCGGTCCTGGATGGGGGGCATTTGATGTTCTACCTTTACGAGGCGGTGACAGGCCGCAAGCCAAGTGAAAAGGTTCAAGGATATTCAACGGCAATTGCGCTGGCGCTATTGCTGTCTTTGATGCTGTTTGTGACCTTTAATGACGTAATCAGATTGGCGCTTTATTGGGCGTGATTTTCTCGCCACGACCCTAAAACTTCCAAAACTTATGCTTTTCAAGCGAGCAGGCTTAACTTACAAGTTGTTTAAACGAACGGGGACATCCCAAAACCACGGGGTTAAGAAAAAATGAGCAAGACGGCGACGCTTCTAAAAATCACGACTGCAAGAACTGTGTTGGGCCTTGGGCTGGCACTTGGACTAGGCTTTTCAACAGTTCCACTAGAGCCTGTTCAGGCACAAACGGTTCAGCTGAACCAGATTATTGTTAAGGGTAATCAACGTATCGCGGAAGCCACGGTTCTGACGCTTGCGGGATTGGATCAACGTCAGACTTATACGCAGGGCGAGGTGAACGCCGCCGTTCAGCGCTTGGTGCGCACGGGTTTCTTTGAAACAGTTGATCTGGATATTTCAGGCAGTCGCGCAACGATCAATTTGGACGAAAAGCCGACGATCAACCGCATTTCCTTTGAAGGGAATAGACGTCGTGACGATGATATACTGGCGACCGTGATTGAATCGAAATCACGTGATGTCTTCTCGGCATCCAAAGCTGAGGCTGACGCAAATGCGATCGCAACCGCCTATCAAATTGATGGTCGCATTAAAGCGACTGTGACGCCAAAAATCATTGAGCGCTCTGATAATCGTGTGGATTTGGTTTTTGAAATTCTAGAAGGCCGCGTTTCAGAAATTGAACGCATTGCTTTTGAAGGGAACCGCCGTTTCTCTGATGGACGTTTGCGCTCTATCTTGGATACGCGTCAGGCGGGTGTTTTCCGTCAGCTTAACCAACGCGACACGTTTATTTCTGAACGCCTAGAGGTTGATCGCGCTAATATCCGCAGATTCTATACAAACCGCGGTTATGTGGATGCACAAGTAACAGCAATCACCTCTGACATCACACGTGAAGCGGACGCCTTCGTTGTGACCTATTCCATCGAAGAAGGTCAGCAATACCGTTTCGGTGAAGTGAATTTGATCGCCAATGAAGAAGGTGTGGATCCTGAAAACTATCGCCGCCTTATTCGACGGCTTCGCCCAGGAAGTGTTTATGATCCTCGGGAAATTGACCGTGCGGTAGCAGATTTAGAGGCGGCCTTGAACGAAGATGGATTTGCATTTGTGACCGTTCGCCCAGTGCCACTTCGCGATATCGATGAGCTAACTATTGGCTTGGATATCGAAG
Organism: uncultured Neptunicoccus sp.; assembly: GCA_964599255.1. Lineage (GTDB taxonomy): Bacteria > Pseudomonadota > Alphaproteobacteria > Rhodobacterales > Rhodobacteraceae > Amylibacter. Next base: position 2,065 of record CAZRFT010000316.1, read on the forward strand.
TGAATATGGCGGATCGTTTGTTCGTTGAGCGGATCGACATTTCTGGAAACTCAACGACACAGGATCAGGTTATTCGTCGGCAATTTGAAATTGTCGAAGGGGACCCGTTTAATCGCCGCAAAATCCAGGAGGCAACTGATAGAATTCGGGCAACTGGTTTTTTCTCTAACGTAGAGGTGGTTGCGCGCGAAGGTTCCAAGCCAGGCAATGTCGTTATTGACGTTACGGTGGAAGAACAGCCAACTGGTAGCTTTGGTATTGGTGGTTCTTATAGTTCGGGCGGAGGCTTCGTTGCGAACCTATCTATCAGAGAAACAAACCTAGTTGGTCGAGGTTTAGATTTCCGTTTTGATATCTCCAACGCGAGTGAAAATACGACAGTAGGGATCGGCGTGACGAACCCCGCTTTCCGTGGTCGCGATGTTTCTTTGGGTTTTGATATTGGTCAAATATCCAGCTCGGTCGGAAGCACAGGGATTGATCTAGAACGTGGAACGGCATCTGTTTCACTTGGTTTCCCGCTTGGTGAATATTCGCGCCTATCTACCACGCTAAGCGCGCAAAAAGAGGACCTGACACTAGACCCAGACGCGACGATGGTTTCGCCGCTTTTGGTTGCAGAGGTCGGAGACCGGACAAGCGGTATCGTCTCGTTCACCTACACATACGACAGACGGAATTCGATTGTTAATCCGACTGCCGGCTATGTGTTCCGCGTGACGCAGTCCTTTGCTTCCGGAGACAAGGACTATTCTAAATCAACTGCAAGCTTTACCACATTCAGAAGACTGCTTTCAGACGAGGTAACACTAAGACTTGGCGTTGAGGGCGGGGTTCTTAGCGCCTCTGGCGGTTCGATTGTTACGGACCGTTTCTTCCTCGGCGGTGATTCCCTAATTGGTTTTGAAGGTCGCGGGATTGGTCCACGCGATACCACAGGCGGTGCAACAAATCAGGTGCTTGGTGGCAATAAATATGTCAGCGCCAAGGCCGAAGTTCGGTTCCCAATTGGCAATCTAGACGCTTATGGTATTTCGGGTGGTGTATTTTTGAATGCGGGTTCTGTATGGGGGCTGGACGCAACGAACGCGAATGTGGTCAGCAGCGATTTCGATATGCGTGTTGCAGGCGGCTTCACAGTATTCTGGGACACCCAAATTGGACCGCTACGGTTTGATTTTGCCCGTCCAATCCAACACCAAGAAGGCGTGGATGAAACGGAAAACTTCCGCTTTTCCATCTCTTCTAGCTTCTAATGCGGAAGTTCGCTGGCGCGTTTCTGCCAGCGCTTTGTATCTTATGGTCAATGCTTGGTTCGCCCAGCATTGGCCAAACTACTTTTGACCCAAACGGGACTGTAAATCGCGTTGCAATTATCGACCAAGCGCGCTTGTTTGAGCAATCAAAATTTGGTCTTGCTGCTCGTGAAGAGCTTCAATTGCGATCTGATGCGTTGATTGAAGAAAATCGAATTATTGTCGAAGGCTTCGAGAAAGAGGAACAACAGCTTGTTATCGATCGCCAAAACCTTGCGCCGGAGGAGTTTCGGGAAAAAGCAGATGCTTTTGATGCGCGTGTTCGGGCCAGCCGTCGAGAACAGGATGCGAAATTACAAGAACTAGGTAATTTCCTGTCGCAAAAACAACAGCAATTTTTTGAAGAGGCCCGCCCGATTTTGATCGCAATCATACAAGAGAGGGGCATTGATGTTGTCCTTTCACGCGAGTCCGTCTTGCTGTCTGGACAAGGGGTGGATATCACAGATTTGGCTATTCAAAGGATCGATGAAACATTGCCTAATGAGTGACAACAGGCTAGGCAGATCGAAATTTATGGGAAACAAGAAATGAGCGAAACTTCGAGCGAAAATTACGCTGATATTCAAGAAATCAAAGCCCTGATCCCGCATCGCTACCCGTTTTTGATGATCGATGCGGTTAAGGATATTGTGGTGAATGAGACCGCGGTGGGCATCAAAAATGTGACGATGAATGAGCCTCATTTCCAAGGTCACTTCCCAGAGCGCCCTGTAATGCCAGGCGTTATGATCGTCGAGGCGATGGCGCAAACGGCTGCAATCCTAGTTGCCCGCACGCTGGAACTGGGCGAAAACAATATGCTCATCTATTTCTTGACCATCGATAACTGTAAATTCCGCCAAGTTGTGGCACCGCCTGATCAGCTGGAGCTTCACGTGAAGGTCGTAAAAGGGCGCGGAAAACTTTGGAAATTCGCAGGTGAAGGTATTGTGAATGGCACGGTTGCAGCTGAGGCTGAGTTCACCGCAATGATGGTTCCGCCAGAAGAGGCGTAAATGTCGATTTCAAATAAAGCGCAAATACATCCTTCTACCGTGATTGAAGACGGCGCGGTGATAGCGGATGATGTGGTCATAGGGCCGTTTTGTCATATAGGTTCTGATGTGACTCTGGCCAAAGGCGTAGAGCTTAAAAGCCACGTTGTCATCGCAGGTCACACGGAAATTGGCGAAGAAACACGTGTTTGGCCCTTTGCATCGCTAGGGCATATGCCCCAAGATTTGAAATATAAAGGTGAGCGTACAAAACTAGAGGTTGGTGCGCGCAACCAAATTCGTGAAAATGTCACGATGAATACCGGGACGGCAGGTGGCGGCGGTTTGACCAAAATCGGTGATGATTGCTTGTTTATGGTGTCCTCCCATATCGGGCACGACAGTATTCTTGGCAATCGTGTAATTCTTGCACCAAGTGCCGCAGTTGGCGGGCATTGTCAGATCGAGGACAATGTATTGTTGGGCGCCCTTGCGGGCGTGCATCAATGGTGCCGCATTGGTCGCGGTGCGATGGTGGGTGCCATGGCTGCTGTTGTCGCCGATGTTATCCCAATGGGAACTGTGACGGGTGAACGGGCATCTTTGGAAGGTCTGAATCTTGTGGGTCTTAAGCGTGCCGGTGTGGATCGGGGACAAATTAACGGTTTAAGAGCGGCCTTTAAGGATTTGTTTTTGAACGATTTAAATGTTCGCGATAATGTCGTTGCGGCACGCGAAAAATATGCCGATAACCCGCTTGTTATCGAGGTCTTGGACTTCATCGAGGCTGATACGCGTAGATCGCTGACTATCCCGCATTAATGGCAGGCGCAAAGACACGGGCGATCCTTTCGGGAAGTGGTGATCTTCCCCGACTATTGGCCGAAAAAACCAAAGAGGATCAGATCAATTTATTGGTGGTTTATTTTGGTGAGATGCCCAGTTGGGTAAAGAACTATCCTAGTTATCAAGCCACGTTCGAAAAATTGGGTCGTTTGTTTGCTGAACTTAAGCGTCAGCGCGTCACAGAGGTTTGCATGGCAGGTGCGATGAAGCGCCCCCGATTGAAGCCAACGAAATTCGATATTCCGATGTGGAGCATGGCATTGAAACTGCTGCCCGCTTTGAAACGTGGCGATGATGCCACGTTGCGTGAGGTATTAAAGCTGTTTGAAGATCGGGGTTTTCGGGTAATCTCTGCACAAGAGATTGCCCCAGAGCTACAAGCGACAACAAAAATGAAGATTAACGCAAAATTAACCGCACAAGATCATCGCGATATTGATCGGGGCTTGGATATCCTAAAAGGGCTGTCTGCTGCGGATATTGGGCAGGGCTGTGTAGTAGCAAATGGGCTTTGCCTTGGGGTGGAAACCATCCAAGGTACGGAGGCTATGTTGGGCTTTGCGGGCAAGGGGAAGTCCAAGAAAGGTGGCGTCTTTATCAAAGCGCCCAAACATGGGCAGGACCGCCGCGTGGATATGCCCACGATTGGGGTTGATACCGTCCGCCAGGTGGCCAAAGCGGGCCTAAACGGGATTGCACTGATTGAAGATGGCGCTTTGGTGTTGGATCGCGCCAAAGTCGCCAAAGCAGCAAATGAAGCGGGCATATTCATTACCGTGCTTCATAAAGGATTACTGTGAGCCTGAAGGTTTTTATCATCGCGGGCGAGCTGTCTGGCGACCGTTTGGGTGGGGCGCTGATGGCGGGCCTTCAATCCTTAACAGATGTTGAATTCGAAGGCATCGGTGGGCCGCTGATGGGGGTTCAGGGTCTCGATTCTTTGTTTGGGATGGATGAGCTATCGGTCATGGGATTGATTGAAGTTCTGCCAAAAATTCCAAATCTCTTACGTCGGGTGAAAGAAACCGCCGCGGCGATCGATCGTTTTCAACCAGATGTAGTAGTAACGATCGACAGCCCTGATTTTTGTTTCCGCGTGGTCAAAAAAGCACGCATCTCAAATCCAGATTTCAAAGTTGTGCATTATGTAGCGCCGTCTGTCTGGGCGTGGCGTCCTGAACGTGCAGATAAAATGGCGCAATATGTGAATCATGTGCTGGCACTTTTGCCCTTTGAGCCGCCCTATATGGAAGCGGCAGGCATGAGTTGTGATTTCGTGGGGCATCCCGTGATTGCAGAACCAAAAGTAAAACCCAGTGAGATCAAAGCGATACGCCGCGAAGTTGAGGCTGACGATGACCGGCTAATCACCATTCTCCCTGGATCGCGGAAAAGCGAGATTGCGCGGATGGGGCCAATTTATGCTCAAGTTGTCAGGGATCTGCACAACCAACGGAAAGACCTTCGGTTTGCGATAGCAGCAGCGCCATCGGTAGAGGCAGAGGTTATGCAGTTAGCGCAAGATTGGCCAGAAACCCGCGTCATTGGAATGGAGGGTGATGTGCCTAAATGGGAGGCGCGCAAAAGGGCACTTTATGCCGCGAGCGATCTAGCAATCGCGACCTCTGGCACTGTTGCCTTGGAATTGGCGGCACAAAACTGTCCCATGGTGATTGCCTATAAAGCCAATTGGATGACTACCCGCATGGTCAAAAAAATGGCGCTGATTGATACCGCAAATTTAGTTAATATCCTGACTGAAACGCGCGTTGTGCCTGAACTTCTATTTGAAGCGGCAACACCTGAGAATATAAAAAATGCTGCACTTGATGTTATGAGAAACAAATCAAAACAATCCGCCATGCTTACTAAGTCTATGAAATTACTAGGTAAGGGTAAAAAGGGAGCGGATTTATGGGCCGCGCGTTCTGTATTGCGCTTTTTGGAAATAGAAGGGCGTAAATAAGCGGTTTTATAACCCTTTTATTACGGACGTAGGGAACATGGCGTTTAAAGGAAATCTTGATATCGATCCGCGTGGTTTGATCTACGAATCCTACCGGATTGAAGGGCTAACGGTGGAAGAAGCGCGCTCTATCTTTCTTGATTGGGCTTTGGAACGCGCTGCAGATGATATGCGCCCGCAGCTTCAAACGCTTTTGAATGAATACGAGGCGCAGAATCCCGATCATCCGATGACGCAGGTGATAAAAGAAGGCTTAGAGCACGCAGGCCCGCCAAAACGTCGTGGGGGGCGATTGGCGCGCCAGCGAAATTAGCTTAAAGCCGCCAAAATCCGCGCCCAGCTTCGAATACCTTTGTGAAAGCTGCGTAGGTCATATTTTTCGTTAGGGCTGTGGATAGCATCATCATCTTGTCCAAAGCCAATGAGCATAGATTCGATCCCGACTATGTCTTGGAAATGGCCTGCAATCGGAATTGAGCCACCTGATCCGACAAAGACACCAGCGTTTTCCCATTCATCTGTCAAAGCGCCGCGTGCGGCTTCAAATGCGGGATGATCAATGGACATTGTTGAGGCCATGGACCCGCCATGTTCTTTAAACTCTGCTGTGCAATCTTCAGGCAGGTGGCTTGCTATATGTTTGCGAAATGCAGCACGTATTTTCTTGGGATCCTGTTGGCTAACGAGGCGAAAGCTGACCTTGGCGGAGGCTTGGGCGGGTAGCACGGTTTTAAAGCCTTCGCCAGTATAGCCGCCATTGATGCCATTAAATTCCGCTGTTGGGCGCGACCAGATATGTTCCAACGCTGTTCGGTCGGCTTCACCTGCGGGTTTGGATAGACCCACCTCGTTTAGAAAGGCGCCCATATCCAAGTTCATTGCTTGCCATTGTTCGGCGACTTGTTCAGGCAACTCATGCACATCGTCGTAGAAGCCGTCCAGCGTCACGCGCCCCTCGTCATCATGAATGGCGCCGAGAGCTTTAGTAAGTACCCGGATGGGGTTCATGGCAGCGCCGCCATACATGCCAGAATGTAGATCGATATCTGGCCCATTGATCGTGACCTCTTCACCAACCAGACCGCGCAACATGATCGTGATACAAGGCGTGTTTTGATCCACCATGCCCGTGTCACAGATCAATGCGATATCTGCCTTAAGCTCCTCCTTGTGCTTTTCCATGTAAGGCACGAGGGAAGGGGAGCCTGATTCCTCTTCACCTTCAAAGAAAATCGAAATTTGATTGGGCAATTCCCCTGTTACTTCAACCCAAGCGCGGCAGGCTTCAACAAAGGTCATAAGCTGACCTTTATCATCAGATGAACCGCGCCCGCGGATCACAGGCCCATTCTCCGTTTCTTCCAAACGCGGCTCAAAAGGCGGATTATCCCACAACTCCAGC
>CAZRFT010000317.1:0-7418 GCA_964599255.1 uncultured Neptunicoccus sp.
GGGGCAAGTATTTCTTATGGGATTGCCGTGGTTTGGGGGCGTAAAACGCTTTCGAGTCTAAACCCAATAGCTTCCGCAACGGGCATGCTTACCTGTTCAAGCCTGATCATGCTTCCCCTTGCCCTTTTCGTTGATGGTCCGTTTCAAACAGATTTAACCACGCCAACCTGGGCCGCCGCACTCGGACTTGGTATTTTGGCTTCTGCCGTTTCGTATCTTCTCTATTTCCGCGCTTTAGCCCTAGCAGGCAGTGGTAACCTCTCGCTGGTGACATTGATAATCCCCCCTCTTGCAGTTTTTTGGGGATGGCTGATTTTGGATGAAACCCTGACGATCAATGCAATCATAGGTTTTGGCATAATTGCCATAGGTTTGATCCTGATTGATGGTCGGGTCCTAAAGCGTTTGAAAAGCGCATAAGTTTCTGATTATCAGGGCTACACAGGATGAAAGTGGCAGCCCATGATTTATAAATCTGCAAAAGAGTGGAAAGACGCACGCAATAAACGTGTGATGCTTTTTGCCATGTCAGGCTTAGGCAAAACCTACCTCTCTGAAATGTTGCGGGGTAGCGGGAATTGGTTCCACTATAGTGTCGATTACCGTATCGGCACCCGCTACATGGGCGAACATATTACCGACAACTTCAAAAAAGAGGCGATGCGAAATCCGTTTCTGGCTGAATTGCTAAGGTCCGATGCGATCTATATTGCGTCCAACCTTCGGTTTAATGACCTTTCACCACTTGCGACTTATCTGGGTAAACCCGGAGACCCTGCAAAAGGCGGCATTCCAATCGACGAGTATATTCGCCGTCAACGGCTACATCGTAAAGCAGAGACAAATGCGATGCATGACAGCGCGCATTTCATTTCACGCGCTCAAGCGCTTTATGACTATGACCATTTTGTTTGCGATACCTCCGGTTCTTTGGTCGAAGTTGTTGATGCCGATGATCCCAATGATCCGGTTATGGCGGCTGTTTCGTCACACATGTTGCCCGTTTGGATCGAGGGGAATGATGATCACCGCCAAGCCTTGATTGATCGTTTTAATGCGGCGCCCAAGCCAATGTATTACACAGAAGAATTCCTGTTGGATTGCTGGGCAAAATATATCGAAGAAAAAGGCGTGTCCGAAGACAAGGTAGACCCAGATGATTTCATCCGCTGGGGATATGCACGCCTGATCGATGACCGTTTGCCACGCTATGCAGCCATTGCAAAACGCTGGGGTGTGACCGTAAGCGCCGATGAGGCAAGTAGAGTTTCGAATGAGCGCGATTTCATCGCGCTGATTGCGAACGCGTTGGAGCGTTAAATGCCGATCCGCGTTCCTTCCAAACTTCCGGCTCATGACATCTTGAAAGATGAAGGTGTCTTTGTGATGTCAGAGGGTCAGGCCAACCGCCAAGATATTCGTCCGCTTCGGATTGGCTTGCTAAATCTCATGCCGCTTAAAATCCAAACGGAAACGCAATTCGCGCGTCTGATTGGGGCAACGCCCCTTCAAATTGAACTGACGTTGATCCGCATGACGGAACATGTTTCCAAAACCACGTCCCCTGAGCATATGGAGGCGTTTTACAAAAGCTTCCAAGAAATCAAGGATCAGAAATTTGATGGCCTGATCATCACTGGCGCCCCGATTGAGCATCTGGATTTTGAAGAGGTCACCTATTGGGACGAGATGAAAGAGGTCTTCGCTTGGACGCAAACAAATGTTCATTCTACCTTTGGCGTTTGCTGGGGCGGCATGGCTATGATGAACCATTTTCATGGCATCAAAAAACATATGCTCCCTGCCAAAGCCTTTGGATGTATTCGCCACCGGGTGCTTGATCAATCAACCCCGATTACAACCGGATTTTCAGATGATTTGGTTGTGCCTGTCAGCCGATGGACGGAAAACACACGCGAAGAGATAGAGGCAGCTGGATTGCGCGTTCTCATCGATTCAGAGGAAACAGGTCCCTGTCTGGTCGAAGACAGCAAATACAACGCCTTCTACGTCTTTAATCACTTTGAATATGACAAGGGCACGCTTAAGGGCGAATATGATCGCGATATCGCAAATGGCACGCCGATTAATGTGCCTGCCAATTATTACCCCGATGATGACCCTAGTCAGGATCCAGAGAACCGTTGGCGCAGTCATGGGCATTTGCTTTATGGCAATTGGATCAATACGATCTATCAAACCACCCCCTTTGACCTTGATGCGATCGGGAAATGATAAAGACGTTGTTGATCTGGGCGGTGGCCCTCCTCGCTATATTTCTTATCACAACCTATCTTGTCTCTTGGATAAAACAGACGCGCGTTGCTAAAGCGTACCCACCGCTTGGTGACTTCATAGAGGCTGATGGATATCGACTACATTATTTGAAATCCGGCTCCGGTAAACCCTTGGTGCTGCTCCACGGCGCAGGTGGAAATATGCGTGATTTTACCTTCGAAGAATACGCAGAACTCAGCAATTCTTGGGAAGTTATTTTGCTGGACCGGCCCGGCTACGGTTATTCAGACGCTATCGGACGCGGCCAATTGTCGTTGGAAGATGAGGCAGCGATTTTAGCAAAAGCGTTAGAAAAGCTTGGCATCAAAAAGGCTGATTTTGTGGGCTATTCTTATGGGGGTGGTGTGACGACGCGATTGGCGCTCGACCACCCGGAGCTTGTCGATCGCATGGTCCTGATCGCCCCAACTTTGCATGATTGGCCGGATAGATCTGTTAACTGGACCAACCACGTGCTCGCCATACCAGCTGTCGGCAGGCTGATCATGAATGTCGTCTACGCCTTTGCCCCAAAAAGCTATTTTGAAGAGCTCTATGCCGGGGTTTTTACCCCCCAAGATCCGCCCGAGGGCTATGTCGAGCATGTTGGTTTGGGTCTATCGACCAAACCCGCAATACAGGTTTTCAACGGGCATCAAATTGTCAATTTACTCGGCGAGCTTGAGAAAATGATCCCTCGATATGGTGAGCTCTCGCATCGAATTCACATCATTCATGGGACAAGTGACAAAAGCGTCTCGTATAAGTATCACGCTCAAGATTTCGTCAAAGACGCGGTAAACGCTCAAATAACAACGGACTATGTCGAGGGGATCGGCCACGGTATTCTTCAGGTTGAAAGATTGCGTATCCTCAAAGCAATCGAAGACCTTTCCCAAGAGTAATTCTTGGGTCATAGTCAATTTGAAGCAAAGTAAAGAACAGCCATGACCCATCCTTTTGACGGCGCGATTAGCAAATATTTTGAAACAGAAGCCCCAAGCAATGTGCGCGAAGCCATTAAAGAGGGCGCGAAGCGCGATATCCTTGATGCCTCCTACCCTTATGACACGCGCATGGATAAGGACGAATACGAAGACATCATGGATGAACTTCAAGTCGAACTTGTCAAAGTCCAATCATGGGCCAACGAGACTGGCAAACGAATTGCCATAATCTTCGAGGGTCGCGATGCCGCTGGCAAAGGGGGCACGATCAAGCGTTTTCGAGCTAATCTAAATCCACGTTCTGCACGCGTTGTCGCCCTTTCAAAGCCGACAGAAACAGAACAAACCCAGTGGTATTTTCAACGATATATCGATCATCTTCCAAGTGCTGGCGAAATCGTTTTCTTTGATCGTTCATGGTACAACCGTGGAGTAATTGAAAAAGTGTTTGGCTTTTGCACCGATGAACAACGCACTCGTTTTTTTGATCAGGTCAATGATTTTGAAAAGATGCTGGTGAATGATGGGATCATCTTGATCAAATTCTGGCTAAGCGTTGGCCGCGCAGAGCAGCTTCGCCGCTTTCTTGCGCGTGAACGGGGCCGCTTGAAACAGTGGAAACTCTCAATCATCGATGTCAAAGGTTTGGCGAAGTGGGATGACTATACAAAAGCGATTGAGGAAACTTTGAAAATATCCACTACACCACACGCGCCTTGGAACGTCATACGAACTGACGACAAGAAGCGTGCGCGCCTGACTGCGATAAAGCACGCCCTAAAACAACTCGAGTATCCAGACAAATCGAAGGCCGCTATTGCCCCAGATGCAAAAATATTAGGTGGATTGGATTTGTTGAGCAAATAAACCCAAACTAGTCACGATCGTCACAAAAATACTGGTAGATCTCCGAGCGACCTGATCCTGTTGCTGTATTACATCACGATAAAAGAATCCCCACGCATCCGTAAGAATCCTTTTTTCCCTCACATTTTTCTAATATCCGAAGATGAATTGGAACCTTGGGTAAAATGGGTGTTTTGGGTATGAAGATCACGAGACTAATAGCATTGTCTACGGCTAGCTGGTTGGCCGCATCAGCAGCATCAGCTGAATTCAATTTTGGTGGCTATGTTGGTGCATCTATGGAATATGATGACTCTAACTCCACTGAATTTGGATTAGGAGTATTTGCCAATCTGGCTGCGACCTATTCGGTTGGAGATTTCACATTTGGTGCTGGCATGGAAATTCAATCACCTCCAGATGGTGCGGGAACCGATCAAATTCTTCATGAGGAAGCGGGATATCTGCTATTTTCATGGCGCAATTTCTCTCTGACTTATGGTCACACTTTTAACGCAGCAAATGTTTTTACCGACAAATTCGGGACATTTTCTGGCGTCGATGATGAAGATGAGAAACAGTTGCGCTTCGACTGGGCCATTACGCCAGATCACTATGTCTCGTACTCGAAAGATATGGAAACGCAAAACGGTAGCGATTGGGATTTTGGCTACCAGGGCCGGTTTGGTTCCAGCAGCTCAAGCTCTTTCCCAGAATTCATCGTGAATTTTGGCATTGAACGTTATAACGGCCAAACCCAAGAATGGGCTGCATCCGTAACCGTTCCCTACCGTGAATGGGCGTTTCAGCTGATCGCGCATGAGGATCGGGACTTTGACGACAAAGACTATGGCTTTGGCGTTTACCGTGACTTCGGGGATCGTTTGAATATCGGATTTTTACTCGAGGATGACGTTGATACTTCCGAACGCGACTACGCCTTGGTTGCGCGTTATGAACTGAGTGACGATATTGTTTTCCGCGGGGTGCTTTCACGAAATGATCCTTCTGGCGGTGGTGCGGCTGAAACGGGTGCAGAATTTGCGTTCATTAAATATTTTGGCACACAACCAAATGCCGCGTCTCGCTATCACCGTAAAGAATTCAACAAATGGCATACCGATTTTGAACAGCGCGATCCTATGCCAAATAGCGGCAACGGACGACTATTTTCTGGTGGATTCCTAGGCGGATCGATTGAGAGAGTTCAAGCTTCTAGCGACGATCCTTTCATGATATTGGAAGGTGATATAATGTTGGGCTACCAGCGTGATGACTTCATCGTAGGGTTAGGTATGCAGCTTAGTCATCACAGCCAATTTTCTGGTAGTGAATCCGTACAAGATGATGAAATTGGCTATTTCTTCTTGGGTCTTGGCAACATCACTGCCACTATCGCTTTGGGTGGGGGTTCGGACCTATGGGAAGCATCGAGCATGTTTCCGCAAAATTTAATCGGATTCCAAGATCAGGGTAGAGCAAGAGACGAATTATTCCGGCTTGATTGGCGCATCAACGATTACCATCATTTGGCATTTTCGCATGATATGGATAGGGATCAACATTGGGCACTTGGTTATCAAGGCCGTATTATGGGCAACGGCTCCATTCCTGAATTTATTATCACCGCTGGTGCGGAATGGGACGATGCCGGATTGGATGAATATGGTGTTATTTTCACCGTTCCCTATCAAGAATGGGCCTTCCAAGGCATTTTCACTTTCGATGACTTAGATGACACAATCAACAGAGAGTGGGGAATTGGCGTTCATCGCGACTTTGGTGATCGTTTAACGCTTGGTGCCTTATGGCAAACCTCTAATTCAACGACAGGTAACGAAGATTCTTATGGTGTCGTCGGTCGTTACGCACTTCGAGATGATCTAATTTTCCACCTTGAGGCCTTCAAGGAATACAGTAGTGGAACCCCCTTTAGAAACTACAAATTCGGTTTCCTTCACTACTTTGGTGATAAACAGCCAAATCTTGATAAAAGATCGCATCTTAAAGAAGGCTATAAATGGCTAACTGATTTCTAAGAAAATCAAACTTAACAATTGGGCGGCATTTTGGTGCCGCCCTTTTTATTTACCCCTGTTGCGAACCCAGTTTCATCACGCTAGCCTGCGCATATGAAGCATAGCTTACCCCTTGTTCCGCAGTTCTATGTGACCTCTGCGCAGCCCTGCCCCTATCTTGAGGGGCGGTTGGAGCGTAAGCTGTTCACGGGTATTCGAGATGAAAATGGGCAAATCCTAAATGACACGCTCACGAAACAAGGGTTCCGTCGGTCACAAAATGTCCTTTATCGCCCGAGTTGTTCTGGATGTGCCGCGTGCATTTCCATACGCCTTCGCGTCAAAGATTTTGAGCCGACAAAATCGCAACGGCGTATCTTGCGGCGCAACGAGGATTTACAGCGTAGTTCCAATGCCGCGTGGGCCACAGATGAACAATATGAGTTGTTCACCAAATACCTAAATACGCGCCACGCCGATGGCGGCATGGCAGATATGGATATGTTCGAATTTGCCGCCATGATCGAAGAGACACCCATCCGAACCCGCGTGGTTGAATATCATGCTGAATTGGAGGGACGCCATCGACTTCACGCGGCCTGTCTAACCGATATATTGGATGATGGCCTGTCGATGGTATATTCGTTCTTCGACCCTCAACGGGCAAAAAGCTCCACGGGTCGCTTCATGATCCTTGATCATATCAATGTCACCCGCGAAGTTGGCTTGGATTACCTATACCTTGGCTATTGGGTGCCGGGCAGCGCCAAGATGGACTATAAGGCAGAGTTCAACGCGCTTGAGATGTTTATTGATGGGAAGTGGATTGCGGCAGAGGAATTTGAGACGCCACCTACCCAATCGCGCGCCAACAAAGATGAAAATGTCATGGATCAGGTGGCAAAGCTTCGCGTTCCAAATTTATCCTGAATCATCGCGTTCGTAACATGATTTTAATTCCGATATTCATTTTTGGAACATAGTTGCAAATTTTTGATTATTTTGTAATTATATTATAAAATTAGTTCCCAATCGGTCATATAACCGCTTGACGTCATTAGATTATTTTCTAAAGTCACGCCCATGTTGAAACTACTACTAGTCGTGGTGAGCTGTTGGGCGCGATGAGGAGATAATCCTGATCACTAGCGCCCACGAAGTTTCGTGGGTTTTTTTATGTCAAATGCGAAGAGCAAGAGGACAAGATGAGTAAGACAATGACCGGCGCAGAAATGGTCGTAAAAGCGTTGAAAGATCAAGGGGTTGATACGGTATTTGGATATCCAGGGGGCGCGGTCCTGCCGATCTATGATGAAATTTTTCAGCAAAA
>CAZRFT010000318.1:0-1106 GCA_964599255.1 uncultured Neptunicoccus sp.
AGGCTAAGAGCACAGCTCTTTCCTCGCTAAGAAGCAAGTGGTAGCTCGGTTTAGGTAGAGATCCCTTCTGGATACTTTTGCCTGGGGTTTCAAGTCCTCGAAGACAAGTCCCTCGGTGTTGATCAAGTCCGTCGAGCTACTTGTCCTATGCTACATCCCTTGGTTCGTCGAGCATCTCCGAACTGAGGGATGGAAGTCAAGCCCGTGTTTACCGCTGAGTTCTGCGCTTTGGTGTGGTGTGATCAAGCCGAGCACAGCTCCTATTCTACCAAGTCACCGAAGGCGGACCTTAGTAAAAGGTGCTGCGGTGTTCATCGATCGCGATAACTACAGTGTTTGGTGGAAACGCAGAGTCCAAGATTCCATTTGGTGGTTCGTCAGTGAAGTTCCCAAGCAATCAAGACTCTGGATTCCACAAGATAATCCCTGTTCGCACAAGGTAGTTTCGTTTATACGATACTTACTTAAGCAACAGAGAAAAGGATTAACTGTCCTTATCTAGTTTAGACAAACCAGTTGTTGTCACAAGCAAGGCTGTCCTGCAAAGGACAGACCACTCTCTGTTACAAGGAACTCAAGGAACAACATAATTGGCATCAATGGTGGTTAGAGACCAAATCAACCTCCCAAGCACAACATGTTGCGGATGTCCTTGATCCCAGCTGCCAACCTAACAACGAGACCCAAGCATTGTCATTCATTGCCCACACGAGTTTGCATTGGACGCATTTTTCTCCAACGTCTGTCCGTCACGACGTGCGATTCCGAGCGTTTCAGGTATTGACTGAACGATCGACTAACGGACAGGCCTTGGTGGTTGTGGATGACCTAGCTAGGCCCTAAGCAGAGCGGTCATCTTCCTCTTCAACATTTGGAACTTGTGTCAGAGGGCGGGGTGATAGAGATACCAGAGAGACGATCGCAATACATTTTCTCGTGTCCTTTTGTGCACCACACAACTGCCAACGATAGTAACCACTGAGAGAGATGAAATTTTGAAGTTACAACCCAAGAAAATGATAGAAACAGTGTCGAAAAATATAGGAAGATCAGCAGTCGGTGCTAGTACTACTAGTAGTAGGCCTGGTACTTTGTCATCATCATCA
>CAZRFT010000319.1:0-5108 GCA_964599255.1 uncultured Neptunicoccus sp.
TGTCAGATGCGGTAAAAAGGAGAAAGGCCATGAAGGTCAAAAGCTCACTTCGCTCGCTCAAAGCGCGCCACCGCGACTGCCGTGTCGTGCGCCGTAAGGGCCGTGTATATGTGATCAACAAAACCCAGCGTCGCTTCAAAGCACGCCAGGGCTAAGATCAGAGCATCGAATTCAAAGGCCGTCCTTTTCAGGGCGGCCTTTTTCATTGGGGTACACGATGCAAGAAAGGCCAACTAAGAGGCTGAAAATTTACGCCGTGCCTCACGGGCTATCTCGTAGCGCATTTGCAGATCGGCGATATTGGCCATCTGCGATTTATACTCAGGGTGACCTTTATCTGGCAATGCGGTAAGCGCAACTTCTAGGGCGGCTTTCAATCGCAACTCTTCGGGCAACACGCCTTCCTCGGCCATTCGCGCATAGCCTGCCTGATCCGCATCATAGGGTTGCGATAAATCGAGTGGTTTACCTTCGCCTTTTAGCCCTTTCAACTTTCCTTCTGCTTGCGCTTTAAGAATTTGACGCTCTGCAGCTTTGTCCGGACGCATCATAGCTTGATAAAGATAATCAATCGCGACAGCGTATCGCGGTCTAGATATCCCGTAACTGGCAATTGCGAATTCTTTTGATAGTTCCGGATGGCTTTTCGGGTCTCTTCGGTAACTTTTCCATCCACAGGACCCGGCTCCAACTTCATTTGATCCAATCGGCCTTCGATTAGACGCCATGCTCCGCCGGTAAGTCCTAAGGATTGTTCGGTCTTTTGTGCAGCCGCAATTTTTTCTGCATCTTCATCGGTTTGGGTCAATTCCCCAATCCGCGCCTCTGCGCCCTCTTTGAAAAGTCCATTGGGGTATTTGTTCAAATAGGCTTGATAGGCTTCAACGCTATCATCCCCTTCTACTTGCGCCCAATCAGCGCGTTCCACTTGAGAAGCTTGAGCAAGTTTATCGGCCTCGATCTGATCAAGCTTTGAGCGCGCTTCCTGTGAATAAACGCCATCTGGGTATTCTTTCAAATAGACACGCAAGTCATCTTCTCTACCCGTCACACCTGTTTGTTGCCAAAAGGCAATATCTCTTTCACGCTCAAGTGCAGCTTGCCGTTCTGCTTCGCGGGCGAGTTCCTCTGCCTTGATACGCCCCTGCTCCCTAAGTTTTTGGATTTGACCCGCATCCAAAAAACCAGAGACGTCATAAAAATTAGCGCGCTGCCAAGATCCAATTGCATTTCTGGAAGCTGGGCCAAATAGTCCATCGACACCACGGGGGTCATGACCAAGGATTGTCAAGTTTCGTTGAACATCGCGTCGTTCGTCACGCGTTAAATTTAGGTCTCGTTCGGCCTGTTCTTCGGGGGAGTATTTTGGTTTTCCCTCTTCAATTTCTTCAATGCGACGCAGGGCTTCGCCAGCAAATTCTCCTTTGGGATATTTATCAAGATAGGCTTTAAAGCTCTCTTCGTTATCGGCATCTTGCGCAATCGTCCAATAGGCATTTTCAAGAGCGCTATCGGGATCAACAGCAACGCTATTGAGGCCAATGAATTTCGAGGTAAATCCAGACACGCGAACATCATCGGGCGCAAGCTCGGTCGCTTCAGCAAAACTTAGGCCAGAGAGGAATTGCGTGGATAACGCAATAGCAACGTCCTTGGGGTTTCCTTCGACAAGCGTTACACCCTGTGGAATATCGACAGGCCCAATGCCTGTTTCCAGGCCTTCGGCATCTTCAAACCCCATATCGCCACTGGAGAAAAACCGGCCGGTATTTTGTCCCGTGCCCAAGGCCAGCATCGCGCCACCAGAATATCCCTCTAGTAGCGCCAAAAGCCGTTCGATGGAAACTGCATTGCTCGATATATTTCGGCCCGTTGGCTCTTCTAAATCGGTCGGGGTCAAATAGCTGTCACCCGATGTCGAAACAATATGTCCACTAAATGCGACAACCAATCTGTCCAAGTCTTCAGCGCTATCATTCAATTCACCAAAGACATTCTGAAGGTTCTCTTTAGTCGCATCGACGAGCGTGATTGTTTCGTATCCCGCCGCACTAAATGCCTCTTCCGTATTCAGAAGCGCTTCGGCATTTTCTAAATCAACAGTGTGCTGATAATCCCCGTTAGCAATGATCAATGCTAGATCTTCAGCATAAATGGGCGTGATGGACGCTGCCGTTGCAAGCAAAGCCAGTTCAATGCGTTTCATGTTTCCTCCCCAAGTGGCGTGATTCTTATTTGGGAGTGTAGCGCGAGATTTTCAATCTGCGGGGATTATTCAATAATTGGTGCGCCGCCCTCGGCTTTGCGCTTTTCTATGAAAGGGCGGATACGCTCAGCTACGTCATCGCAGTCTTCTGGGGCTTGAAAATCCGCCAAAATCTCTTCCCAAATCGCCGTTGCCCGCTCTTCCGTCGTTAAGCCGCCAGCAGCTTCCCACGTTCCGCGATTAGACAGATCGGCGACCAGAGGCTGATAAAACGCCTGATCGTAACGTGCCATTGTGTCAGTTGCGTCGAAAAAGTGACCGCCTGGTTCCACTTCTGTCAGGGACGTTTCGGCAAGATCATCCAGTGTCTCTGACGGTTGTGAAAGCTCTGCCATGATTTGGATCGCCTCCATATCTGAAATAAACTTCTCGTAGCCGAAGCAAAGCCCCCCTTCGAGCCATCCAGCGGTATGAAGGGTTAGAGTTGCGCCGGCCGCACGAGACGCCCAAAGGCCCATGGTATTTTCGGTTGCACCTTGTGCATCGGCCGTATTGCTTGCGGAACCTGCAGCCGATCGGAAGGGAAGACCGATATGGCGTGCCAATTGGCCCGTGCCCAACATCAATTTGATATGCTCGGGCGTACCAAAAGCCGGCGCGCCTGATTTCATATCCACGTTTGATGCAAAGCCACCATAAGACACAGGCGCGCCCGCGCGAACCAGTTGCGCCAAAGTAATACCAGCAAGGCATTCGGCGTGCTGAAGTATCAACGCACCCGATAGCGTTATTGGCGCCATCGCACCAGCGAGGCAAAAGGGCGTAATGATCGACAGCTGATTATGCCTTGCAAAGTCGATGATTCCTTCGGCCATTGGGATGTCGAGCATGCGCGGGCTATTGGTATTGATCACCGTTTTTATCCAAACATCAGCCTCAAACGCGTCTTGATCTAGACTGCGAGCAAGCTGCAGAATGTTGAATGCGTCCATGACTTGACCATGTCCGCGACAGTAGATGGATGGCGGTTTGTCAGAGAGGGTCAGTTGCGCTTCCATCATCAGATAGTGCCGTTCGTGGGGCGGAAGGTCCTGCGGCTCCGCAGACGGCCCTAAAATATGGATCGCATCGAAATGTTGCTGAAGTTTGGTCGCGTTCACAAAATCTGCCGCAGTTCCAGGACGGCGACCGTTTTTTCGATCGACGACGTTCGGACATCCACCCGCTGGCCCGAATATCTGAGCACCCAATTCGTAAGTAAGGTCACGTTTGGTGGATGCGCCCTTGATTTTGAAAGATCTTGGCGCTGTTTTTAGGGCTGCTTGAACAATCTCTCTTCCGATGAACACCATATCATCAGACAGTCGCGCATCTGCAGATTTGTAAATTTTCCGCGCACCCGCATGCAATACCTTTATGCCTTGGGTTTCTAGAAGTTTAAGCGCGGCCTCGTGGATAGCCTCAATCTGATCATCGCTGAAGTATCTCTCCGGCTCTGACACATGGCGCAGTTGCCGATAGCGATCTGCACGAGGAACTGATTGATTGGCTGAGTTCCGTGCGCGTCTTGCCATTACTCAGCGGCGATTGCCTCTGCCTTCTCAACCTTTACGGCCGAGAATTTAAATTCAGGAATTTTCCCAAATGGATCAAGTGCTGGGTTCGTTAGGATATTCGCTGCTGCTTCGACATAGGCAAAGGGTAGGAATACCATATCTGGCGCAATCGCGCGGTCGGCGCGTGCCATCACCTCGATCGTGCCACGCTTGGTTGTCAAACGCACTTTGCCACCTGGCTCTACACCAAGTTTGCGCAAAGTCGATGGATGCAGCGAACAATTCGCCTCTGGCTCCACCGCATCCAACACGGTCGCGCGGCGTGTCATTGAGCCCGTATGCCAATGTTCCAACTGACGACCCGTTGTCAGGATCATTGGATAATCCGCATCCGGCACATCATCTGGGGCAATTATATTGGCAGGTGTGAATTTTGCACGCCCCTCATCCCGCGGGAAACCATCGCCAAACACAATTGGCTGACCGGGATCCGTTTCGGACAGACTTGGATAAGTAACGGCGTTTTCACGATCCAAACGATCCCATGAAATGTTGTTGAGCGAGTTCATGTTCAGCTTCATCTCTGCAAAAACATCCGCAGGGGTTTCATAGTGCCAATCAAGCCCACAGCGATTTGCCAGATCAACTGTAATCGCCCAATCTTCACGCGCCTCACCCGGAGGTGAAACAGCTGGGCGACCCATTTGAACCTGACGGTTCGTGTTTGTCACTGTACCTGATTTCTCTGCGAAAGCAGATGCAGGTAAGATTACATCTGCATAGTTCGCAGTTTCGGTTAGGAAGATGTCCTGAACCACCAAATGATCGAGCTTCGCAAGTGCATTACGCGCGTGTTCAACATCTGGGTCGGACATGGCGGGGTTTTCACCCAAGACATACATGGCCTTGATGTCGCCTGCATGAATTGCATCCATAATCTCAACAACCGTCAGACCTTTTTCATTCGAAAAATCTTCAGATTGCCAAACTTCCGTGAACGCAGAACGCACGCCGTCATCGGTCACTGTTTGGTAATCAGGCAAGAACATCGGGATAAGGCCCGCGTCAGATGCGCCTTGTACGTTATTTTGGCCACGCAGCGGGTGAAGGCCGGCGCCCGGGCGACCGACATGGCCACACATCAGCGCCAAAGAAATCAGGCAGCGAGAGTTATCGGTGCCGTGAATATGTTGGGAGACGCCCATACCCCAGAAGATCATGCCCGCTTTTGCATTGGCAAATGTTCTGGCAACATCGCGCAGAACGTCGGCCTTGATGCCGCAAATTTCTTCCATCTTCTCTGGCGCGAAATCCTTCAGATGCGCTTTTTGCGCTTCCCAGTTTTC